>NZ_CADFEC010000009.1:0-250808 GCF_902833195.1 Burkholderia sp. BCC1638 | reverse complement strand
ACGCCCTTCACGGCTTCCCCTTCGCAACCGAGACTCCCCGTACCCTAAAATGCAGCTTCCTTTAACGACCATCCAGCTCCAAGTACTCCGCTCCCGCCAGGCTCCTTTTGGTTTTGGAAAGTACTGCATCCCGCGCGCCCGGTTTCACGGCCGTGTTGGCGCGTACCGGGCAGCCGCGCCCGCGTCGATGCGCCGCGGCGTCACACCAGGAACGTCTCGGCCAGCTTGACCCAGTACGATGCGCCGGTCGGCAGCGCGGCGTCGTTGAAGTCGTAACCGGGGTTGTGCACCATGCAGCCGCCCTCCCCGTCGCCGTTGCCGATGATCAGGTAGCAGCCCGGCCGCTTCTCGAGCAGGAACGCGAAATCCTCGCTGCCGGTGAGCGGCACCATCCCGTCGATCAGGTTCGCCTCGCCGACCCACTCTCGCGCGACGCCGCGTGCGAACGCGGTCATCTGCGCGTCGTTGACGAGCACCGGGTAGCGGCGCTGGTAGTCGATCGTCGCGGTCGCGCCGAACACTGCAGCCTGCGCATGAACGACTTCCTTGATGCGCGTCTCGAGCAGGTCACGCACTTCCGGTTTCAGCGCGCGCACGGACAGGCGCATCTGTGCGCGGTCGGGAATCACGTTCGGCGCCTCGCCCGCATGGATCGCGCCCACCGTGACGATCGCCATGTCGAGCGGCGACACATTGCGCGACACGATCGTCTGCAGCGCGACGACGATCTGCGCGCACACGACGACCGGGTCGATCGCCCTGTGCGGCACCGCGCCGTGGCCGCCGCGCCCCTGCACGTCGACGATCACGGTATCCGACGACGCCATGAACGGCCCCGGCAGGAAGCCGAACTTGCCCGTCGGGAAGCCCGGCATGTTGTGCATCGCGAAGATCGCGTCGCACGGAAACTGCTCGAACAGCCCGTCGTCGAGCATTTTCTTCGCACCGCCGAGCCCTTCCTCGGCCGGCTGGAAAATCAGGTTCAGCGTGCCGGAAAAGCGGCGCTCGCGCGCCAGGTGCTTCGCGGCCGCGAGCAGCATCGCCGTGTGGCCGTCGTGGCCGCACGCGTGCATCTTGCCGGGGATCGTGCTCTGGTACGGCAGGCCGGTCGATTCGTGGATCGGCAGCGCGTCCATGTCGGCGCGCAGGCCGAGGCGCTGCGTGCCGTTGCCGACCTTCAGTTGCGCGACGACGCCCGTGCCGCCGAGCCCGCGATGCACCGTATAGCCCCACGCCTGCAACTGCCCGGCGACGAGGTCGCTCGTCGCGAATTCCTCGAAACCCAGCTCGGGGTGGGCATGAATGCGGTGCCGGATCTCGATCATTTCGTCGGCGAGGCCTGCGGGGATCACGCTGTGCGTCACGGTGTCGTCTCCTGGGTTTCGTGGGGAAGGTGCAGGCAAGGATAGTCGGTTGAGCGGCAACCGGACAGACAGAAAGTCGTCACGGCAGCAACCAGGAGTTGCCTGTCGATCGTCGTGGCGCGCGACGAATGCGCGACGGATCGTACGGCGGAAGGAAACCGGCCATTCGGGCGACTGCCGCCTGCGATCGGGATTCGCGACACTGCGTGTTCCGTCTCGATTTTTCAGGTGGGAGGGCGTGTTGATTGCCGTTCGTCATTCCGGAATAATTCCGTCACATCAATGGGTTGAGGATATTTGTTCATTTTTTGACGGCCGTACATTTTTTGTGTACGCTCGTGAAAAAGTGAACAGGCGATCCACCCCGATGCCCAAGAACGCCATCCTGCCGATATCGGAACAGCACGTGCTCGACGAAGCCTGTGCCGCGTTCGGACGCGCGACCCGGCGCTTCGACGCCCGGCCCGTGCGCGTGCCGGCCGCATACAACGCGCATGCCGACGCGATGATCCGCTTCGGCATTGCCGGGCAAACATTCGAGATGCCGGTGGCGGTGAGCGTCGGCGTCGAATCGCTGCACGGCGCGCTCGCCGCGTTACGCCGCCGCGCGCCTCCAACGTCCGCCGAGCGGCCGCTGATGCTGGTCGCGCCGTATTTTTCGGCCGACCTGGCCGCCCGCCTGATCGAGCACGACATCCCGTTCATCGATACCGCCGGCAACGCATGCCTGATCCAGCCGGAGGCGACCGTGATGATCTCCGGCCGGCCGAAACCTGCACGCACGCCACGCCGGCAGGCATCGCGCGCGACGACGCCCAAGGGGCTCGCCGTGATGTTCGCGCTCGCGACGCAGCCGGGCCTCGTCGCGCAACCGCTCCGTGCGATCGCCGCCGCGTCGGGCGTCGCGCTCGGCACGGTCAATCTCGCAATGGACGATCTGATCGCACGCGGCCTCATCGCGCAGCGGCGCAACGGCGTGCGCGCGTTTACCGACTGGCCGCGCTTCGTGCAGGAATGGGTCGCGCTGTACCCGAGCCGCCTGCGCGCGAAATTGCCGAGCCGGCGGTTTGCCGCGCTCGCGCCCGACTGGTGGCGCGGTTTCGATTTCGCGCCATTCGACGCGCGGCTCGGCGGCGAACCCGCGGCCGACCTGCTGACGCACGACCTGAAGCCGGCCGCGGTCACCGTCTATACGCACGGCGCCGTGTCGAACCGCCTGCTGCTCCAGGCGCGCCTGCGCCCGGACGAGCGCGGCGACGTCGAGCTGCTCGAAGCATTCTGGCCGCCGTCGCCGGCGCTCGACTGGCGCGAGCAGGACGTGCCGCTCGTGCCGCCGCTGCTGATCTACGCGGATCTCGTCTCGTCCGGAGACAGCCGCAATCTTGCCGCCGCCGAACACATCCATGACCGATACCTCGCCCACCCGCCCGCTTGAAGTCGACGCGCGCCGGCCGCTCGAACCGGCGGCGGTCGCGTTGCTGCAGGCGGTCCGTACGACTTGCGCGCAGCTCGACGCGGCATTCGTCGTCGCCGGCGCAACCGCGCGCGACATCCTGATGTGGCATGTCCACGGCATCCGGCCGGTGCGTGCGACGCGGGACGTCGACGTCGCCGTGTGCGCGGTGAGCTGGCCGTTTCACGAACGGCTCGTCGACGCCCTCGTCGCGACGGAGCAATTCGCACGCGCGCCGAAGCATCAGCAGAAACTGCTGTTCGACAGCGGCACGCAAGGCTTTCGCACGGAGCTCGATCTCGTGCCGTTCGGGCCGCTCGAGGCGCCCCCCGGCGAAATCGCGTGGCCACCGGGCGGCGATTTCGTGCTGAACGTGCTGGGCTTTCAGGAGGCGGTCGATACGGTGCTGGTCGTGTCGATCGCGGCCGGCATCGCGGTGCCGGTGGCCAGCCTGCCGGCCCTGGCGCTGTTGAAGCTGCTCGCGTGGAAGGACCGGCGCGCACGCCAGAACAGCGACGCGTACGACCTGCTGTTCCTGCTCACGCATTTTCACGACGCGGGTAATCGCGAGCGCATCTGGGACGTCGCGCCCGACCTGCTCGAGCAGCACGGTTTCCAGCCTGAGCTGGCCGCGGCCGCGCTGCTGGCGCGCGATGCAAGGCGGATTGCTTCGCCGCAAACGCACGATGCGATCCGCGCGCTGCTATCCGACGCAGCGATCTACACAACGCTCCGGCAGGATCTGCAGGCCCGCGCGTTCGCGCTGCTGCCGGGCGAATTCAACGATGACGCCGACCGGTATCTCGACGCGTTCCGCGACGCTTTTCTCACCGATTCGCCCGTTCCCCGGACGTGACGTGCGGCCGCGCGACCGCAACGCCATCGCGCATTCACTGCCCTGCGCCGGGCCCGCCCGGTCTCCGAGTGACGACCCCGCGCCGCAACTGAATTCGCGACCGTGGTTCCAGCCGTGCGACAAACGCCGTCACGCGTTCCGCAAGCTTCGTCACGGCAACCGGAACGTGTCGAAGAATGTTTCGCGCTCCATCACGGTGAGCGCCGCGCGCTTGTGCGGGAAGTCGAACTCCTTCAGCGTGTAGAACCCGAGCCGGTGCATGTACGCGATATGCCGCACGTGATCGACGCGCGGCTCGCCGACGAGCCGCTGCGTGCGCGGTTCGTCGACGAACATGTAGTGCAGCACCCCGCTCCACCACGCATGCAGCTTGCCCGCGCTCTGGAAGCGTGAATCGCCGATCAGCAGATGCAGCCCGCGATCGAAGTCATGCGCGTCGTAGAACGGCGCGAGGCGGTCCTCCTTCGCCCAGTAGAACTCGAAATAGCCGAACGGCGTATCGTCGAAATAGCCGATCATCGGATGCATGTGCGGATCGGCGAGCCGCTCCGCGAGATAGGCGGCGTGCTCGTCGAGCGTGCCGCGCTGGTCCCAGAAATGCGCGACGCGATCAAGGTTCATCCAGTCGCTGAACAACTGCGCATGCGCATCGATGTCGACGGTGCGCAGGCTGAACGTCATCCCGACCTGCGGCATGTAGCGCGCATAGATCTCGCCGGCCGGCGACGGCGGCCGCACCGGATGCCGGTGGCCGTTCGTGATCGTGTAGCGCAGCGGCATCCCGCCCGACGCGGGCGCCTTCAGCCACGGCCGCGGATTCTGCCAGAACGTCGCGCGCGATGCGGTGAGGTGCAGGCGGTCGCCCACGATCCGTGCGTCGTCGATCACGCCGTCGCGCACCGCGCGCGCGACGTACGACGCGATAGCCGCCGGATCGGCGCCGCCGTGCGGCACCGACACCGTCGCCGCATCGTGCCGCGTGTCCGTGTTGAACAGCGCGACGAACTCCGCGAGCAGCGCGGCCGGCGCATCGTCGGGCCGCCACGCGTCGAGCGTGCGCTCGGCGGCGGGCGGCTCCTGCCCGTGCGCGGCGCCGTCGAGTGCCGCGGCCACCTCGCCTTCGACGGCGTCCGCTTCCTTGTCGGCCGGTTTCGTCAGCGTGTCTTCCATCACAGTGCTCCCGCGTCGTGGCGATCGGCGAGGATGTGCAGCCCCCGCTCGAGCGCCGGAAACAGGCTGCGCTGGAAGTTGTTCCAGCGCAGTTCGAGAATCGTGTCGTCCGGCGCGATCGGCGTGTCGAGCACGTCGCAGATCACTTCACCGGAATCGATGCCGTTGTCGACGTAGTGAAACGATGCGCCCGTCATCGTCACGGGTTCGACGCGCGAGGTCGCGCCGTTCGCCCAGTCGACCCGTTCGCCGCGCGCGCCGTGCAGCGCGTCGAGCGTCGCCCACGCGCCGCGCCGCTGGTACGGCGAATCGTCGGCCGTGATGCCAGGGTGGATGTTCGCGATGCGACGATGAAAACGCGCGCCGGGACGCACGAGCTCGTCGAGGATCACGAGCAGCCCGTCGAGCACGACCACGTCGGCGTCGAGTTCGAGCAGGCGTTCGAGCAGGCGGCGCTCGAACGCCTGCTTGCCCGTCACGCGCTCGCGCGCATCGCGCGGCAGCCGGCGGTACGTCGACGCAATCGTGCAGAACAGTTCGTCGACCGGCCTGCCCTGCACGGTCAGCCCGTCGGGCAGGATCCACGGGCGGCCGGGCGTGCGTGCGAAGCCGTAGTCGGCGACCTTCGCGCGATCGGCCGGCGAGCCTTCGTCGTCGTCGACGATCACGCCCTGGAGCGCATAGCGTTCGCCGAGCGGCGAGTCGTTCAGACGCTCGACGAGGAATTCGAGCGGCGCCTTCATGTAGCGCGTGCTGCCCTGGTAAGCGACCGGCTGGCCGGCGCGATCGGCCGCGCCGTTGCGCAGCGACTGGATGTAGACGAGATTTTTCTTCGGCATGGAGGCGTCGTGGAAAAAGCGGACGACGGCGCCGCGGCCCGCCCGCGCCGGCCCGAAGGCCGGCCGGCGCGCCACGGCGCGCGGCGTCACCAGTTGTATTTCGCGGTGGCGATCACCGTGCGGTCGGTCCCGAAAACGCAGACGCTCGTCGACTGGCAACCGCTGATGTAATGGCGGTTGAACAGGTTCGTCCCGTTCACGGCAAAGCGCCAGTTGCGCGTGTCGTAATGCACGCCCGCGTCGAACAGCGTGTAGCTCGATACCGTCAGCGAGTTGTCCGCCGCACCGGCCGACGCACTCTGGTAGCGCACGCCGCCGCCCAGGCCGAAGCCCGTGAGCGGCCCCGTGTGCCACGTCCAGTCCGCCCACAGCGACGCCATCTGGCGCGGCCGCGGAATGTCGACCGGCCAGTTGTTCAGCGACGCGTCGTTGGCCTTCACGTTCTTCACGTCCTGGTAGACGTAGGACGCGATCAGCGACAGGTTCCGCGTGAGCTTGCCGGTCGCGTTCAGCTCGATCCCGCGCGAACGCACTTCACCGGTCTGGACCAAGGTCGTGCCGGACGGATCGAGATTGAGCGGCGTCGCCGTGAGCACGTTGGTCTGGTTGATCTGGTAGATCGCCGCGCTCAGCATCAGGTTCTTGCCGGGCGGCTGCCAGCGCAGGCCGGCCTCGATCTGCTTGCCGCGCGTCGACTGCGGCAGCCCGCCGCCGTACAGGTTCACGCCGATCAGCGGGTTGAACGACGTCGCGTAGCTGACGTACGGCGACAGCCCGTAGTCGCCCTGGTACGTGAGGCCCACGCGGCCGGTGAACGCCGTGACGTCGGCCTTCGACTGCGTGCCGCCCGCGCGGTCGTCCATCCGCTGGTTGACCCAGTCCTCGCGGCCGCCGAGCGTCAGCGTCCAGCGGTTCCACTTGACCTGGTCCTGCACGTACAGCCCGAACGTGTTCATCGTCGTGTAAGTGTTGGTGCGATACGTGGTGTTCGGTGGCGAGAACACGGACAGCGTCACCGGCGTGTAGACCGGGTTGTAGATGTTCAGCGTCGGCGCGGCGGCCAGCCATTCGCTGTCGGTCGCGGTCTGCCGGTTGTACTGGAAGCCGAGCAGCAGCGTGTGCTCGAGCGGTCCCGTGCCGAAGCGGCCCTGCAGGTTGTTGTCGATGTCGAAGCGGCTGTAGTTCGTCTGGAACACGCCGGCCCAGCGGTTGATGTCGGTCAGGCTGCCGTCGGCGAAGCCCGCGCCGAACACCGAGCCGTTGTCGAGCGACAGGTGCATCCAGCGCACGTTCTGGCGGAACGTCCACATCGGGTTCAGGTTCCGCTCGAACTGGTAGCCGAGCGACCACTGCTTCTTGCGGTAGTAGTTGAAATCCGGGTCGCCGCCGTAGACGTCCTTGTCGAGCTGCCCGTTCGGGTTCGGCAGCACCGTGCCTTGCGCCGGCAGGAAGTTCGACGAGATGTCGCCCCAGTCCTGCAGGTACGTGGCGGACAGCGTCAGCGACGTATCCGCGTCCGGGCGCCAGCGGAACGACGGCGCGAGCGCGACGCGCTGGTCGTTGTTCGGGCCGGTCAGCGCGTTGCCGTCGCGGGCGACGCCGACGAACCGGTACGCGTACTTGCCGTCCGCGTCGAGCTTGTCGCCGACGTCGATCATGAACTGCTTGCGCGCGTAGTTGCCGAACTGCACGCCGGCTTCGCGCACGCGCTCGCCGTCGGCCGTCTTGGTCTGCACGTCGATGATCGCGCCCGGGTCGCCGGCGCCGTACAGCACCGACGTCGGCCCGCGCAGCACGGTGATGCTGTCGATCATGTACGGATCGACGCGCCAGCTCGACAGGTTCAGCGTATTCGGCACCTGCAGGCCGTTCACGTACGCGGTCGGCGTGAAGCCGCGCAGCGCCGCGTACCAGTCGGAGCGGTTGTCCGAGCCGTACGACGAGAAGCCCGGCACGTAGCGCAGCGCCGCGTTCACGTCGGTCGCGCCGGTCATCTCGATCTGCTGCGCGGTGACGACGTTGATCGTCTGCGGAATCTCGTTCAGCGCGGTATCGGTCTTGGTGCCGGTCCTGCTGCGCTTCGCGACGAGCCCGACCGTGCCGTCGCCCTCCGAGCCCGCGTTGACGTTGATCGCCGGCAGCGTGCCGGATGTCGAGCCGTTCTGCGCGCCGGCCGATGCGCTGACCGCCGCACCGTTCTGCGCATTGCCGCCCGACGCCGCGGCGCCTGCGTTCACGGCTGGCGCCGTCTGGGCGGTTGCGTGCCCTGCCGCCATCCCGAACGCCACGCTCGCCGCGGCTGCGATCGCACGCACACGCGTGCCTGTTGCCCACTCCATCTTTCTCTGCTCCACTTTTTTGATGCGGTCTCCGACCGCGCCTTTGTCAAAGAGCGAAAGCCATGCGGCCCGCGCTCGCCCCGTCTTGATGTCGTTGTTCATGCACCGTCCGGCCCGCGCCATCGTCATGGGCGGGCGCGATCCCTTCCTCGAGCGACGCGCAGATCTCGTCCGCGCGGCGCGCCAGGACCGACAGCAGCGTGTCGGACAGGCCGTGGCTGTCTTCGCAGCAGCCTTGCAGGTAGATGCGCGGCGCGAAGTGCGCGGGCGTCGCGAGCAGGTAGTCGCGCGTGACGTCGCCGCGCGTGAGCGCATCGCCCAGATGCGGCTCGAGCCCTTCGAGCAGCGCCGAATGCGTGTCGCGCCGGTAGCCGGTCGCGAGCACGAGCGCGTCGAACCGTTCGACGCGCGTCGCGCCGTTCATCCGGTCGCGCAGCGTCAGCTCGATGCGGCCGTCGCCGGCGCGCACCGCGGCCTCGATCGCGATGTTCGCGAGCAGCGCATGGCGCGGCGTGCCGTCGATGCGCTGCAGGTACAGCATTTCGTAGATCTGCTCGATCAGCGGCCGATCGACCACCGCGTAGTTGGTGTCGCGATAGCGCTCGAGCAGCGCGCGGCGCGCGTCGTGCGGCTGCGCGTAGACGACGTCGGTGAATTCTGGGCTGAAGATCTCGTTGACGAACGGGCTGTCGTCGGCCGGCTTCAATGCGCCCGCGCGCATCACGAGGCTCGCGTCGACGTGCGGGAAACGGCGCGCGAGGTCGATGAACACCTCGGCCGCGCTCTGCCCCGCGCCGATCACCGCGACGCGGCGGCGCTCGCCGTCCGGCGCGGCGACCAGCCGGTCGATGTCGGTCAGGTACGACGACGAATGGATCACGCGATCGCGGCCGAGCGCGGCGAACGCGTCCGGCACCGCCGGCGTGCCGCCGACGCCGACCGACAGCGCACGCGTCACGCGCTGGCGCTCGCGGCCGGCCGCGTCGCGCGACAGCACGCGCAGCGCGTCGATCCGCGCGCCGTCGCCGCGCACGGGCTCGATCGCCGTGACGGTTTCGTTGTAATGGACGTGCTCGTCGAATGCGTCGGCGACCCAGCTCAGGTAGTCGTGGAATTCGACGCGAGTCGGATAGAAGTTCTTCAGGTTGACGAATTCGTTCAGCCGGCCGCGTTCGAACAGGTAGTTGATGAACGTGTAGCGGCTTTTCGGATCGCGCATCGTGACGAGATCCTTCAGAAACGAGATCTGCATCCGGCAGTCGTCGAGCAGCATGCCGCGATGCCAGCCGAATTCCGGCTGGCGTTCGACGAAGCAATGCGCGAACGGACGCGTGCCGTTGCGTTCCGCGAGGCGCACGGCCAGCGCCAGGTTCGACGGCCCGAAGCCGACGCCGATCAGGTCGAATACGGTTTCTCTCTGCATGTCTCTCAGCTCCCTTGTCGGTGAATCCGGCCCGTCAGACGTGACGGCCGGAGAAGAACGTTTCGCGCAGCGTGCGCATCCACAGCGGCTGCCCGTCGGCGAGCGCCAGGCGGCGCTGCCGCGCGAAGCCGTGCCGCGCGAGGGTGTCGACGACCCGCGCGCGGCCGGCCGGGACCGCGCAGCTGACCGCTTCGGTGCGCGCATCGTCGAGGAACAGGTAATGCACGACCGACGGCAGCCAGCCCGCCACGCAATGCGGGCCGCGCCAGCGCGATGCGCCGACCAGCATCCGCAGCCCGCGGTCGTAATCGCGCGCGCCGACGTGCGGCGCGAGCGGGTCTTCCTTCAGCCAGAACGCCTCGACGTACGCGAACGGTTCGCCGTCGAAGCAGCAGACGAGCGGGCTCACGTGCGGATCGGCATCGGGCGCCGTGCCGTCCACGCCGGGTTGCGTGCCCGGCCAGCCGTCGCGCACGCGCGGCTCGTCGAACCAGCGCGCCAGGCGCGCGGCGTCCTCGCCCGGCTGCCAGTCGCGCAGCGTGAAACGCACGCCGAGTGCAGGCAGGTCGCGCGCATACACGTCGCCGCGCGGCGCGGGCGGCCGGCGCGGATGCCGCCGGCCGTCGGTCAGCATCGGCAGCGTCGCGCATGGCAGCGGCGTGCCGACGCGCCACAGATCGGCCTGCTGCGCCCAGCCTTCGCGCATGCACAGACCGCCGTCGGCGAGCACGCCGCTCGCGCGCAGTGCGTCGAGCGCGACCGCCGGCCACGCGGCCGGGTCGAGCCGGATCGCCGCACGGCGCGCGTCGTCGGAAAACGCGGCGGCGAGCGCGGCCAGCAACGCGCGACGCTGGGCGCTCGGCGCCGCGCGATGGTTGTACGCGACGAGGCGCAGCGTGCCGTCGTCCGCGAGCTGCGCGCGCAGCAACTGCGCGCCGATGCCGTCGCCCTGCGCGACGCGGATCTCCGCGTCGTCGCGCGCGGCGAACAGGCCGTCCGCGAACGCGAGACGGCACGTGTCCGGCATCGTGAATCCGTCCGGACGCACTTCAGCCAGCATCGCGCACCTCCTGTTCCGTTTCGGCCGACACATCGAGATGCGCACCGAGCGCCGCGAGCGTCGGCGACGCAAATACGTCGGCCACCGTCAGCGCGTGCCCGGCGCGGCGGGCCGCGTCGACGAAGCGCACGACGTCGAATGACGTCGCGCCGGCTTCGAACAGATCGACATCGGGCGCGGGCGCGGCCGTCGCGAACGTGTCCGACCACAGCGCGGCAAGCGCGGCTACGGCGTCCGGCGCGCGCGATGCCGCCGTGACGCGCGTCGCCGCGCTGCCGGCGGGCGCGACTGCGACCGCCGCCGACGCGGCGAACAACGCGTCGGGCGCGCCGAGCGCCGCTTCCGGCGCACCGGCGAAACGCGCGACTTCGTCGTGATAGAGGTCGACGAGCGCATCGACGAAATCGCCGTCGAGCAGTTCGTCCGCATACGAGAACGCGGCGCTCACGCGGCCGTCCGGATGCTCGACGACGTCCAGCTCGAGCGTGAACACGACGCGATGACGCACGTCGTCGAACCCGGCGAGCGCCAGGCCGGCCCAGTCGCGCGCAGCGGCGCCGGTCGGACGCAGGTAGTTGAACATCACCTGGAACAGCGGATTGGCGTTTGCGGCACGCGGCGCGCGCAGCGCGGCGACGACGTCGGCGAACGGCACATCGGCATGCGCATACGCGGCGAGCGCCGTATCGCGCACCTGCGCGAGCACGTCCGAGCGGCAGGCTGACGTGTCGAGCCGCGTGCGCACGACCACGGAATTGATGAAGAGACCGAGCGCATCGCGCGCGGCATCGCCCGTCAGCTCGCGCGTCGACGCCAGCACGCCGACCGGCTGATCGGCCGCACCGGTCACGCGGAACAGCGCGGTGTTGAGCGCCGCGTGCAGCAGCATCGGCAGCGTCGCGTGCGCGGCGGACGCCGCGGTGCGCGCGGCACGGATCAGCGATGCGTCGAATTCGAACGCGACGCGCGCCGCACGCCATTGCGGGACGGCCGGCGCGTTTGCGCGCGGCGGCAGTATGGGCGGCGGCAGATCGGCCAGCGCGTCGCGCCAGTACGCGACGCGGGCCGGGTGGCACGGCGCGGGCAGCGCGAGCGACGTGTCGTGAGACGGTGTCGATACCGCTACCGCTTCCGCTTCGCCGCGCACGAACGCGACATAGCCTGCACGCACCGCGTCGAGCCACAGCTCGATCGATTCGCCATCCGACACGATGTGATGGATCGTCACCGACAGCACGTGATCGTCCGCGCCGAGCCGCAGCACGCGCGCGCGCCACAGCGGCGCACCGGCCGCGAGATCGAACGGTGCGAGCGCATCGGCGTCGGTCAACGCCGCCGCGCGGGCGAGCGCGTCGGGCCGTGCCGACAAATCGACGAGCGGCATTTCGACGGAAACGTCTGCATCGATCCGCTGGCCGGGCAGCATGCCGTCGCGCGTGACGAGCCGGGTACGCAGCGCCGGATGAGCGGCCGCCGCAGCCGAGAACGCCGCACGCAGCGCGTCGACGTCGAGCGGACCGCGCACGCGCAGCGCGACCGGAATGTTGTACGCGGCGCTGTCCGGCTGCGCGCGCCACAGGAACCACAGGCCGAGCTGCGCGGGCGACAGCGGCCATACGCCGTGCGCATCGGGTTTGACCACCGCGACGCCCGGCGCCGCGGCACCGGCGTGCGCGGCGCGCGGCGCGTCGGCGATCTGGCGCGCGTATTGCGCGAGCACCGGCGCTTCGAACAGCGCGCGCACCGGCACGTCGCGGCCGAGCCGCTCGGCGACGCGCGTCGCGACGCGCACCGCCGCCAGCGAATGGCCGCCGAGTTCGAAGAAGTGATCGCCGCGACCGACGCGCTCGACGTTCAGCACGTCGCGCCAGATCGCCGCGAGCGCGGTTTCGTCGCCGTCGTGCGGCGCTTCGTATGCGCGTTCGACGCGCACCGGCGCCGGCAACCGTGCGCGGTCGACCTTGCTGTTCGCGTTGCGCGGCAGCGCGTCGAGCACGATCAGTTGCGCGGGCACCATGTAGTCGGGCAGCGTGCGGCGCAGATGCGCGTCGAGCGTCGCGGCCTCGACCGGTTGCGCGGCCGCCTGCGCGTCGACGGTCAGTTCGACGTAGGCGACGAGCTGCGCCTGCGCGCCCTGCCCGTGCACGACCGCGCACGCTTCGCGCACCGCATCGTGCGCGGCCAGCTGCGCCTCGATCTCGCCGAGCTCGATGCGCAGCCCGCGCAGCTTCACTTGATGATCGACGCGGCCGATGAAGTCGAACACGCCGTCCGCGCGACGCCGCACGAGGTCGCCCGTGCGGTACAGGCGCGCGCCCGGCGCGCCGTACGGATCGGGCACGAAGCGCTCGGCCGTCAGCGCGGGACGATCGAGATAGCCGCGCGCGACGCCGATCCCCTCGCCGCCCAGGTACAGCTCGCCGATCACGCCGACCGGCAGCGGATGCAGCCGCGCGTCGAGCACGTGCGCGGTGCGCGCGCCGACCAGCGTGCCGATCGGCAGATACGCGGCGTCGCCCAGCTTCGCGAGATCGTCGCCGGGGCGGAACATCCACAGCGTCGGCGTGATCACGGTTTCGGTCGGGCCGTAGCCGTTGACCACGCGCACGTTCGGCATGGCGCGGCGCAGCATCGCGAACGCTTCGCGCGACGTGGCTTCGCCGCCGACGGTCAGCGAGCGCAGCGTCGGCGGCGCGCCGTGCGCGAGCGCCCATTCGGCGAGCTGCGCGGCGCAGCCGGGCGGCACGTAGGTCATCGTCACGCCGTCGCGGATCATCATCGCGCAGGTCTGCGCGGGCGGCCACAGCACGTCGGCCGTCACCGACACGGCGGCGCCCGACAGGTATTGCGAAAACCAGCCTTCGTGCGCGCCGTCGAAGTTGACCGACTGGAACAGCAGGAACACGTCGTTCTCGCCCGCGCCGTAGCGCTCGGCGATCGCCACGCAATGTCGCGCGAACGCCGCGTGATCGACGATCACGCCCTTCGGCTTGCCGGTCGAGCCCGACGTGTAGATCGCGTAGGCCGCATGACCTGGCAGCACGTCCGGCAGCGCGACGTCCGCGGCTTCGTCGAGTGCGTCGACTTCGTCCGCGCGCCAGACGCGCAGCGCCGGCAGCTCGGGCAGCGAGGCGGCGCTCGCGCCGTCGGTCAGCACGTGCGCGATGCCCGCATCGCCGACGATCTGCGCGAGGCGTTCGCGCGGATGGGCCGGATCGAGCGGCACGAACGCGGCGCCCGACTTCAGCACCGCGATCAGCGCGACCAGCAGGTCGACCGAGCGCTGCAGCGCGACGCCGACGCGCATTTCAGGCCGCACGCCGACCGCGACGAGGTTGCGCGCGATGCGTGCCGCGCGCGCGTCGACCTCGCCGCGCGTCAGCGCGCGATCGATGTCGGCGACACCGCGTGCGTCGGGCCGTGCCTGCGCATGCGCGGCGATGCGCGCGTGCACGGAGATGAACGGTTCGGCTTCGGCCGCACCCGCCGGCGCGTTCCACGCGAACAGTTGCGCGCGCTCGTCGGCCGGCAGCCAGTCGAGATCGCCGACCGGCACGTCGGGGCGCGCGAGCGCATCGCCGAGCAGCGTGACGAAGCGCGCGGCCAGCCGCGCGATCGCGTCGCCGTCGAACAGGTCGAGCGCGTGGATGAACGCGGCGTCGAACGTGCCGTCGGGCGTCGCCTCGACGGAAAGCGTCAGGTCGAATTTCGCGGACGGCGTGCCGGACGGCAGCAAGGTTGCCGATGCCGCGCCCAGCGCCGGCAGCGCGCGACGCTCGCCATATGCGGCCATCACCTGGAACAGCGGATGGTGGCTCGCGCTGCGCGGCACGCCGAGCGCGTCGACGACCTGCTCGAACGGCACGTCCTGGTGCATCTGCGCATCGACGAGCGCGCGCTGCGTGCGCGCGACCAGCGACGAGAAATCGCCGTGCGCGGGCACGTCGACATCGATCGCGAGCGTGTTGACGAAGAAGCCGATCAGGCCCGCCGTTTCCGCGCGTTCGCGGTTCGCGGCCGGCACGCCGACGCAGATCCGCGCATCGCCGGTCGCACGCGCGAGCAGCGCATCGAGCGCTGCAAGCAACACCGCGAACGGCGTCGCGCCCGACGCGGCCGCGAACGCGCGCAACCGCGCACCGATGCGCGCGTCGAGCGAAAACACGTGACGTGCACCGCGCGCGCTGCGGCGCGCGGGCCGCGCGGCCGCGCCGGGCAGCGTCAGCACGCCGCGCTGCGGGTCGAGCCGCTCGCGCCAGAACGCCAGCTGCCGATCGCGCTCGCCGGCATCGAGCCAGCGGCGCTGCCACAGCGCATAGTCCGCGTACTGGATCGGCAGCGGCGCGAGCGGCACCGGTTCTCCCGACGTATACGCGCGATAGAACGCCGCGAGTTCGAACAGCATCACGTCCGACGACCAGCCATCCGACACGATGTGATGAACGGTCAGCGCGAGCCAGTGATGCGTCGCGTCGAAGCGGATCAGGTGTGCGCGCACGAGCGGTGCCGCGCTGAGATCGAACGCTGCGGCTTCATCGGCCATTGCGACGCGTTCGGCACGCGCGACGCGCTGCGCGTCGGGTAACGCTTCGAGATCGGTCTCGCGCCACGGGCAGCGCAGCGGTGGATGGATCGTCTGCGCGACGCCGTCTTCCGTTTCGTCGAAGGTCGTGCGCAGCGCTTCATGGCGCGCGATCAGCGCATCGCACGCAAGCCGCAGCGCATGCGCGTCGAGCGGGCCCGTCAGCGCGAGCCGTTCGGTGATGTGATAGGCGTCCGGCGCGTCGATCAAGCGCGCGTGCAGCCACAGCCGCGTCTGCGCGAACGATGCCGGCACGCGCTCGGAGCGCGGCGTGCGCGGCGGGATCGGCAGCATGCGGAAATCGATGCCGGCCGCGCCGAGCTTGTCGATGAACACCGCGCGCTGCGCGTCGGGCAATTGCGCGAAGCGCGTCGCGAGCGCGAGCCAGTCGGGTTGAGCCTTCGTCATCCGTCGTCCTTATTGGGTTTCCAGTTCGCCGAGCAGCGCATCGATCGCGCTCGCCGCGTCGGTCTCGCCGCGTGCCGCGCAGGCCGCGTCGATCGCGTCCGCGCAGCGTGCGAGCGTGCGGGTGTCGAACAGCGTGCGCAGCGGCAGCGCGAGGCCCCAGTGCAGGTTCGCCTGCGCATGCGCTTGCGTCGCGAGCAGCGAGTGGCCGCCGAGCTGGAAGAAATCGTCGTTGCGGCCGATCGCGTCCACGTGCAGCACGCGCTGCCAGATCGCCGCGAGCGCGCGCTGCGTGTCGGTCGCGAGTTCGACGGCCGCGGCCGCTTCGCGCACCGGCGCGGGCAGCGCATGGCGGTCGCACTTGCCGTTCGGCGTGACCGGCAGCGCGTCGAGTTCGATCAGCTGCGACGGCACCATGTAGGCCGGCAACTGTGCGCGCAGCGAATCCAGCAAGGCGGCACGGTCGAGCGGCCCCGCGTCGCCACATGCGACATAGCCGATCAGCTGCGCGTCGCGCACGATCACGACCGCGTCGTGCACGCCGGGCGCCGCGCGCAGCAGCGCCTCGATCTCGCCCGGCTCGATCCGCTGGCCGCGCAGCTTCACCTGCGTGTCGACGCGGCCGAGGTAGTCGAGCGCGCCATCGGTGCGACGCCGTGCGAGGTCGCCGGTGCGATACATGCGGGCGCCCGGGACGAACGGATCGGGCACGAAACGCTCGGCCGTCAGCCCCGGGCGGCCGAGATAGCCGCGCGCGAGGCCCGCGCCCGCCAGATACAGTTCGCCGGTCGCGCCGGCCGGCACGGGCTGCCAGGCCGCGTCGAGCACGTGCAGTTGCAGGTTCGCGATCGGATAGCCGATCGGCACCGCGACGGCGCTGGCGTCGTCGGGGCCGCAGGTCCAGTGCGACACGTCGATGGCGGCTTCCGTCGGCCCGTACAGGTTCACGAGCGTCGCGTTCGGCACGAGGCGCGCGACCTTCGCGACGAGTTCGGGCGCGAGCGCCTCGCCGCTCGCGACGATCAGGCGCACGCTGTCGCATTGCGCGGCGGCGGAAAAATCGTCGAGATACGCGGCGAACGCGGCCAGCATCGACGGCACGAAGTGCAGCACCGTCACGCCGTGCGCATGGATCGCCGCCGCGAGGCGGGCCGGATCGCGGTGGTCGCCGGGCGCGGCGATCGCGAGCTTCGCGCCGGTCGCGAGCGGCCACACGAATTCCCACACCGACACGTCGAAGCCGAACGGCGTCTTGTGCAGCACGACGTCGTCGCGCGTCAGCCGGTACGCGTGCTGCATCCACGCGATGCGGTTCGCGAGCGCGCCGTGCGAGTTGCCGGCGCCCTTCGGCTTGCCGGTCGAGCCGGACGTATAGATCAGGTAGGCGAGCTGTGCGTCGTCGATGTCGGTTGCATAGTCGGCGGGGGCGGCGTCCATTTCGCCTGCGTCGTCCGCGAGCAGATCGGCCACCGTCAGCAGTTGCGTCGTCGCGTCGTCGCCGAGCGCGGCCTCGACCTGCTCGCGCAGATGCGCCTGCGTGATCGCGACCGCGGGCCGCGCGTCGCGCAGCAGGTACGCGATGCGCTCGGCCGGATAGTCGGGATCGACCGGCAGATACGCGGCGCCGGCCTTCAGCACGCCGACGAGCGCCGTCACCATGTCGAACGAACGCTCGACGCACAGCGCAACCGGCGTGTCCGGCCGCACGCCGCGCCGGCGCAATGCGGCGGCGACGCGCGTCGTGCTCAGGTCGAGCTCGCGATAGGTCGCGCGCTGCACGTCACCGTCGGCATCCGCGTGCTCGAGCGCGATCGCGTCGGGCGTCGCCCGTGCGGCGGCCGCGAATTGCAGATGCAGCGGTTGGCGTTGCGCGTCCGGCCACGTCCGCGCGGTGTCCTGCGCGCGCGCCAGTGCGTCGCGCGTCGCGTCGTCGGCGATCGACAGCGTGCCGAGCAGCGCGTCCGGCGTGCGGGCCAGCGCATCGAGCGCGCACGCGAACGCGCGGTGCCAGCGTTCGACCTGGTGCGTATCCACGCGCGCGGTGTCGTAGCCGTAGTCGATCGTCAGTTCGGCGCCGCTCTCGATCACGAGCGTCAGCGCGAAGTCGGTCGACTCGATGCTGCGCACGCCGCTCAGTGCGAGCGCGCGCGGATCGGCGTCGTGCGCCGTGTCGTCAACGGGATAGTTCTCGAACACGACGAGCGTGTCGAACAGTGCGCCGCCGGCGCCGCGTGCCCAGCGCTGGATGTCGGCGAGCGGCGTGTGCGCATGCTCGGCCGCAGCTGCGTTTTCGCGCTGCAGCGTCTGCAGCCAGTCGGCCGCGCATTGTTGCGGCGCGGGTGCGGTGATGACGGGCAGCGTGTTGATGAAGAGGCCGAGCACCGTGTCGACGTCCGCGAGCGCATCGGGACGGCCCGCGACGGTCGCGCCGAACGCGACGGCCGGCTGGTGCGTCATGCGCTGCAGCGCGAGCGCCCAGGCGCCCTGCACCAGCGTGTTGACGGTCAGCTTCAGCGCACGCGCCGTTTGCGCGACACGCGTCGTCGCAGCCGCGTCGATCGTCGCGCGCCACGTGACCATCTGCGCATCCGCGCGGTCGGCCGCGCGCTCGGCGATCAATGTCGGCGCGTCGAGACGCGCAAGCCGCCCGGTCCAGAAGCGCTTGTCGGCCTCGCGGTCGCGCGTGCCGAGCCACGCGATGAAGTCGCGATAGCGCAGCGCCGGGCGGCTCGCGAACGGCGACACCGCGTCGGGGTCGCGATAGTCGCGCAGCACGTCGGCAAGCAGGCGCGCCGTGCTCCACCCGTCGAGCAGCACGTGGTGGCGCGTCCACACGACGCGCCACGCGTCGTCCGTCACGCGGATCAGCGTGAGCCGCATCAGCGGCGGCTCGCGCCAGTCGAAGCCGCGGGCGCGGTCGGCCGCGAGCCACGCGTCGAAATCGGTGTCCAGCGTGTCGCCGCGCATGCGCCAGTCGAGCTGTTCGACCGGCATCCGCGCATGGCGATGCACGCATTGCAGCGGTGCGGCCTCGTCGGGCATCACGCTGGTGCGCAGGATGTCGTGGCGTGCGATGGACGCGGCGAACGCGGCCGCGAGCCGGTCAGCATCGAGCGCCGTCGCGGTCGCGACGAGCTGGTTCACGTAGCTTGCATGACCCGGCGCGAACAGCGCATGGAACAGGATCCCCTGCTGCATCGGCGACAGCGGATACACGTCGTCGATCGTCCGCCAGTCGAGCGGCGCGCGCTCGATCGCGGCCTGCGTGAGGCCGGCGGCCCGTGCGAGCGGAAAGTCGCCCGGCGTCGCACCGCCGCCGCGATGCGCGACACGCGCTGCGCATGCGTCGGCGAGTTCGCGCAGCGCGGCGGCAAAGCGATCCGCGATTGCATCGATCGTCGCGCGCGCGAACTGCGGCGCACCGTAGACCCAGTGAACCTTCAGCGTACGTGCGCCGTCGCGGTCGGTATCGAGGTAGGCGTGAATCGCGAGCGTGTTGCCGAGCGGCCCTTGCGGGTCGCGCTCGATGCCCGTGCCGCCGAAGCGCGGCACGAGCGTCGCGTCGCGCGGTGCGTCGAACTGGCCGAGATAGTTGAACGTGATGCGCGGACGCGGCACGGCGGCCAGCGCCGCACGCGTCGCCGCGTCGCCGTAGTGCGCGAGCACACCGAAGCCGAGCCCCTTGTGCGGCACCGCGCGCAGCGTGTCCTTGACGGCGCACAGCGTGTCGCGCGCGGTGGCTTCGATGGGCAGCGTGACCGGATAGTGGCTCGTCAGCCAGCCGATCGTGCGGCTCGCGTCCGCGTCGTCGAACAGCGCCTCGCGGCCATGCCCTTCGAGTTCGACGCGGCACGACGCGGCGCCGCTGGCCCCGGCCAGCGCCAGCGCGAGCGCCGCGCCCAGCAGTTCGATCGTCTGCGTGCGATATGCGGCGTGCGCGTCGGTCAGCGCGGCACGGGTCAGCGCCGCGTCGATCGTCTGCACGACGACGGCCGCGTCGGCATTCGTCGCCGATGCGTCGGGATGATCCGACACGAGATCGTCGCCCTCCGCCATGCCGGCCCAGTAAGCCGTTTCGGCGGCGAACGGCGATGCCGGTTCCGTCGCGGCACGCGCGAGGCGCGCGGCCCAGGCATCCGCACGCAAGCCCGGCTGGGACAGGCGCACCGGCGTGCGTTCGCATGCGGCGCGATACGCGGCGTCCAGGTCGTCGAGCAGGATGCGCCACGACACGCCGTCGACGATCGCGTGATGAATCGCCAGATACAGCCGCGTCGCGCCGTCCGGCAGCCGCGCCGCACATGCGCACGCGAGCGGCCCGTGGCCGAGATCGAGGCGGCGCTGCAAGGCGTCGAAGCGCGCCAGCGCATCGGCTTCGTCGCGCGCGGAGACGTCGACGAACGGAAGCGCGTCGTACGGTTTCGCCGCATCGCTCGCGTGCCAGTGGCCGTCCGCGCCGCGTGCGAAGCGCTGGCGGAACGCGTCGTGATGCGTCAGCAGCGCGTCGAATGCACGTGCGAATGCATCGGCGTCGAACGGGCTGCGCACGTCGAACGCGACCGACTGGTTCCAGTGGCCCGGATGCGGCACGTCGAGCGCGAAGAAGCGCTGCTGTGCCGGCGTCAGGATCGCCGCTGCGGCAGCCGTTGCGGCCTGAGCCGGCGCCGATGTCGACGCCGACGGCGCGGCGGCGACGTCCCCGGTTTTCGCGATGCGCGCGAGTTCGGCGACCGTCGGGCCGTCGAACAACTGCTTCGGCGTGAAGCGCACGCCGCGCTTGCGGGCGCGTGCGATCACCTGCAGAACCAGAATCGAATCGCCGCCGAGCTCGAAGAAGTTGTCGTCGCGGCCGACGTGCGGCGCCTTCAGCACCGCCTGCCAGACTTCGGCGAGCGCCGTTTCGACCGGGCCCTGCGGCGCGTCGCCGGCGGCAACCGCCACCGGCGCGGCGGCCAGTTCGCGCAGCGCCGCGCGATCGATCTTGCCGTTCGCGGTCACCGGCAGGCGCGCGAGCGCGACGAATTGCGCGGGCACCATGTAATCGGGCAGCGTCGCGCCGAGTGCCGCGCGCATGGCGGGCTCGTCGAATGCCGCGCCGTCGCGCATCACGACGAACGTCGCGAGCCGCAGGCGGGCGTCGTGCTCGATCGCGAGCGTCTCGGCCTGCGCGATCGGGCCGGCCGCGCGTACCGCCGCGCTCACCTCGCCCGGTTCCACGCGATAGCCGCGAATCTTCACCTGGTCGTCGATGCGGCCGAGGAACGCGAGACGGCCGTCCGCGCGCAGGCGCACGCGGTCGCCGGTGCGATACAGGCGCGCACCGGGCGTGAACGGGTCGGGCACGAAGCGCTCGGCGGTCTGCGCCGGCCGGTTCAGGTAGCCGCGCGCCACGCCCGGCCCGCCCAGATACAGTTCGCCCGTTGCACCGGCCGGCACGCACGCGCCGAATGCGTCGAGCACCAGCGCGCGCGCATTCGGCAGCGGCAGGCCGAGCGGCACGCCGATCGCGGGATCGCGCGCATCGGCGCCGATCGACGCGGTGTCGCACGCGATCGCGCCGACGGTCGCTTCGGTCGGCCCGTAATGGTTGATCACGCGGCAGGCCGGCGCGAGCGCGGCCAGGCGCGCGACGAGCGCCCACGTCAGCGTTTCGCCGCCGGTCACGAGCGCGTGGCGCGGCAGCACGTCGGCCGGCACGCGCGCATCGAGCAGCGCCTGCAGGTGGCTCGGCACGATCTTCAGCACGCCGACGTCGCGGCGGCGCATCTCGTGTGCGAACAGGTCCGGATCGAACGCGCACGCGGCCGGCAGCAGGTGCAGCGTGCGGCCCGCGCACAGCGCACCGAACAGCGTCGTGTGGCCGAGGTCGGCGGCGACGGTCGACACCATCGCGAACGATGCGTCCGGTGCGAACGCGAGTTCGTCGAGCATCCCCTGTACGTAGTCGGCCAGTGCGCCGTGCGACACGACGACGCCCTTCGGCGTGCCGGTCGAACCCGACGTGTAGATCAGATAGGCGCCCTGCTCGGAATGCGGCGCGACGCGGATGCCGGCCGCATGCGCGAGCGTCGCGTCCTGTGCGAGCGCGTCGACATCGAGCGGCTGCGCGGCATTGCCGGCCGGCCACGCGGCCACATCCCGACCCTGCGCGACGAGCGCCCAGCGTGCACCACAATCGGCGGCCGCGGCTGCGACGCGTGCGGCCGGCTGAGCCGGGTCGAGCAGCACGGCCAGCGCGCCGGCTTTCAGCGCGCCGAGCAAACCGACGACGAAGCGGACCGAACGCTCGATGCAGACGATGACGGGTGCTTCTGCCGTCGCGCCGCGCAGCTTCAGCGCATGCGCGATGCGGTTCGACGCATCGTCGAGCTCGGCGAACGTCAGCGATGCCGACGCATCGGCGAGCGCGACGCGATGGGGATACGCGGCAGCCTGCCGCGCGAAGGCGGCGACGATGTCGGCGTGTTCGACGTTCAGCGCGCGGCCGTCGCGCGGCTGGCGCGACACCGGCGACGCATCGCACGGCAGCGCGGCTGTCGTGCGATGCGGTTCATGCGCGGCGGACGCAACGAGCGCCGCATAGCTGTCGAGCCACGCGCGCGCGGTGCCGGCATCGATGCAGTCGGTCGCATAGGCGGCGACCAGTTCGATGCCGTGCGCGTCGTCGGTGAAATCCAGCGCGAAGTCGAAGCGCGCGGCGAGATCGGGCCCCGGCGTCGCAACCGCGGTCGCGCCCGGCAGCACGCTGTCGTGCCGCGCATCGAACTGCTGCGCGCATTTCACGCGCAGCCATTCGTCGCCGCGCTTGACGGGCGGCTTCACTGCATCGACGACGCGCTCGAACGGCACGTCCTGGTGCGCGACCGCATCGAGCGCCGCCGTGCGTGCCGCGTCGACCAGCGCGCGGAACGGCAGCGTCGGCGCCACCCGCACGCGCAGCGCGACCGTATTCAGGAACAGCCCGAGCAGCGCACGCGTTTCCGGGCGCTGGCGATGCGCGACCGGCACCGCGACGACCACGTCGGTCTCGCCGGTCACGCGCGACAGCCATGCGTCGAGCGCGGCCAGCAGCACCGTGAAGACCGTGGCCTGTGCGTCGCGCGCGAGACGCCGGACGTCGGCAGCGACCGCGTCGGGCAGGCGGACCGACACGCGTGCGCCCTGCAGCGTGCGCGTCGCGCCGGGCTGGCGGTCGACCGGCAGTGCGAGCGGGCCCGGCACGTCGCGCAACGCGCCGCGCCAGTAGTCGAGCTGACGCTCGCCTTCGCCGCCGGCGAGCATGTCGCGCTGCCAGTCCGCGTAGTCGGCGTACTGGATCGGCAGTGCCGGCAACGACGGTTCGCGGCCTTCCGCATACGCGCGGTACGCAGCCGACAGCTCGTCGAATGCGCAGCGCGAACTCCAGCCGTCGGTGATCGCATGATGCGCGGTCAGCAGCAGGCGGTGGCGGTCGTCGGCGAGCGCGACGAGCGTCGCGCGCAGCAGCGGCCCGTTCGACAGATCGAACGGCGTGCCGGCGTCGCGCTCGGCGAGGCGCGCGGCTTGCGCGTCGCGCGCGGCCGGCGGCTGGTCGCGCAAGTCGAGCGTCGCGATCGTGACCGGCAAGCGGGCATGGATGCGCTGCATCACGATGCCGTCGTCGTTGTCGACGAGGGTCGTGCGCCATGCGTCGTGCCGTTCGATCACGTGATCGAGCGCGCGCTGCAATGCGGCGCGGTCGAGCACGCCGTCGATCGTCCAGTGCGCGGCGATGTGATACGCGGTGCTGGCGTCGCGCGTTTGCGCGAGCACCCAGAAGCGCTGCTGTGCGAGCGATGCGGTGCGGTCGACGTACGGGGCGCTCGATGCGGCGGAATCGGCCGGCGCGCGGCGTGCGGCAATCGCGGCCAGCGGCGCGCCCGTTTCGCGTTCCGCGCGATCGACGTGCGCGGCCAGCTCCGCCAGCGCCGGATCGGCGAACAGCGTGTCGAGCCGCAGGTTCACGCGCAACGCGGCGCGGATCGCGGCCTGAAGTTGCATCGCGGCGAGCGAATCGGCGCCCAGCACGAAGAAGCGGTCGTCGCGCGACGGCGTCGCGTCGAGGCCGAGCAGCGTTTGCCAGAGGCCGGCGATCTGCTGCTCGGTCGGCGTGCGCGGGGCGTCGCCCGCGGGCCGTTCGGTGTCGCGGGCGGCGGCGATGCGCTCGCGTAGCGCGGCGCGGTCGATCTTGCCGTTCAGCGTGTACGGCAGCGCGTCGCAGCGCACGAACCGGTGCGGCTGCCAAGCGGCGGGCAACTGCGCGCCCACGTGCGCCTTCAGCGCCGCATCGTCGGCGGCCGCGTGCAGCGCGACGCACGCGATCAGCCGCGTCGGCCCGTTGCCGGTTTCGGCGATCACGGCCGCGTCGGCCACCGCCGGATGCGCGCGCAAGCACGCGGCGATTTCCGCGGGCTCAACACGCACGCCGCGCACCTGGACCTGGTCGTCGAGACGGCCGAGATAATCGAACGCGCCATCGGCGCGCAGACGCGCGAGGTCGCCGGTGCGGTACACGCGGGCACCGGGTTCGCCGTGCGCATCGGGAATGAAGCGTTCGGCCGTCAGCGCCGGGCGGCCGTGATAGCCGCGCGCGAGACATACGCCGCCGAGCAGCAGCTCGCCGCCCTCGCCCGGTTCGCCGGACTCGCCGCCATCGATGCGCGCGATGCGCGGGCCGATCGCGCGACCGATCGGCAGCGACGCATACGCATCGTCATCGGCCAGCACCGGCATTTCGCCCGGCTCGACCGGCCACAGCATCGGGGAGATCACGGCCTCGGTCGGCCCGTAGCCGTTGATCAGGCGAACCGACGGGAACGTGCGGCGCACGAATTCGAATGCCTGTTGCGGCAGCGCCTCGCCGCCGAACGCGAGCACGCGCAACGCCGGCGGCACGCCGTCGCGCGCGGCGACGGCCGCGAATTCGCGCAGATACGCGGGCGGAAACGCGGCGACGCTGATGGATTCACTCACCATTAGCGCATGGGCGGCGTCCGGCGCGAACGGCTGCGGCGGCGCAATCGTCACGCTCGCGCCGACCGCGAGCGGCGCGAGCCAGCATTCGTGCGCCGCGTCGAAATTGACCGACGCGAAATGCAGCAGGCGGTCGCCGCCCTCGACCGGCAGCGCCGCCGCGAGCGCGTCGCAATGCGCGGCGAGCGGCCCGTGCTCGACGACCACCGCCTTCGGCATGCCGGTCGAGCCCGACGTATAGATCATGTAGGCCGCCGAGCGCGGATGCACCGGTACGTCCTCGTCGTCGACGAAGGCGGCGGCCGCCGCATCCGCGGACATCGCGTCGAACGCGTGTTCGAACGGCGCGCCGAGCGCCGCGCGGCCGGCCGCGTCGACGATCCCGTGGCGCAGTTGCGCATCGCGGACGATCCAGTCCAGACGCGCGGCCGGATGACGCGGGTCGAGCGGCACGAATACGCCGCCCGCCTTCAGCACGGCAAGCAGCGCGACGAACAGCTCGCACGAGCGCTCGACGCAGACGCCCACCCGCACTTCCGCGCCGACACCGGCCGCGCGCAACTGGCGGGCGAGATGCGACGCACGCGCGTCGAGCGCGCCGCGAGACAGACGCAGGTCGTTCTGGAAAGGCGCGGCGAGCGCGGGCGCGTCGGGCGCGCAGCGCGCCAGTTCGCGAATTCGGTGATGCAGCGCAGTCGGGAAACTCGTCATGTGCGTGAAGTCCTTCGGTCCGGCCGCTTCGGCCAAGTCTCGGGGCCGCATGGGGCGGCTTCACTGGTGTGACGAACGGCGCGGCCGATTTTTTACCGTTTTGCGCGCAAAGCCAGAACGGATGCATTTTTTGAAGGCACAGCTAAATATTTGCGCGGCCCGTTCGTCTATCAGGGAGGAAAGCCGCGACCGGGCCCGTCCGGTGCGCTGCTTTCGCATCAATCTCGCCGTTTCCGCATATTTGCCTGCCCTTCATTTACCGACGTTGCCGATGACCGCCGCCCACGAGCCCGCTTCCCCGCCGTCCCTCGACGCCTCCCCTGGCCGCCCCGCGGCCCGCCTGATCCTCGCGCTGCTGCGCGAAAGCCGCGCATCGCTCGCGCTGGCGCTCGTCGCCTGCGTGCTCAACGGCGTCGCGAGCGTGCTGCTCGTCGCGACGCTGAACCGCGCGCTCGCGACGCCCGGCGCGGCCGACGCGTCGCTCGCGTGGCGCTTCGCGCTGTGCGCGGTGATCGCGCTCGTCACGCGCATCGTGTCGGGCACGCTGTTCGCCCGGCTGTCGCAGGACACGATGGCGCGGCTGCGCGTGCATCTCGCGCGGCGCGTCGGCGCGGCCGAGCTGCGCGACATCGAGCGGATCGGCGCGGCGCCCGTGCAGTCGGTGCTGACCGACGACGCGACCAACGTGTCGATGCTGTTCTTCGCGCTGCCGAACCTGGTGATGCACGGCTCGATCGTGTTCGGCTGCCTCGGCTATCTCGCGTGGCTGTCGTGGCCCGTGTGCCTGCTCGCGCTGACCGCGATCGTCGCGGGCTCGCTCGGCTATCACACCGGCGACCGCCGCGCGATCGCGTCGCTCGAGGCGGCCGGCCAGGCGCAGGATCGCCTGTTCGGCTATCTCGGCTCGCTGTTCTCCGGCGCGAAGGAACTGAAGCTGCACGACGCGCGCGCGCGCCAGTTCGTCGATGGCCAGCTCGGCGCGGCGATCGGCGAGGTGCGCGACCATCGCCGCCGCGCGTTCAGCGCATATGCGGTCGGCGTCGGCTGGATCATCTTCCTGTTCTACGTATTCCTCGGCGCAGCCGCGTTCTGGCCGCAGCTCGGCGTGCATGCGGATGCAGGCACGGCGGCCGGCTACGTCGTCGTGTTCCTGTTCATGCTGGTGCCGCTCGACGGGCTGCTGAACAACCTGCCGACCGTCAATGCGGCGCGCGTGTCGCTCGGGCGCATCGAGGGCGTGATGGCCGAGTTCGGCGCGCTGCGCACGGTGCCGCCCGCCAGCGACGCCCCCGACGTGCCGCCGGCCGGCGCCGTCACGCTGCGCGGCGTCACGCACGCGTATTTCCACGAGCGCGACGAACGGATGTTCCGGATCGGGCCGATCGACCTGACGATCCGGCCGGGCGAGCTCGTGTTCATCGTCGGCGGCAACGGCAGCGGCAAGACGACGCTCGCGAAGGTCCTGACGGGGCTCTACGAGCCGGAGGAAGGCGCGCTCGAGGTCGACGGCCGGACGATCGGCTGGCGCGAGCGCGCCGCGTACCGGCAACGCTTCAGCGCGGTGTTCAACGACTTCCACCTGTTCGATGCGCTGCTCGGCATCGTCGATCCCGACGATCCGGCGCGTGCGCAGGCCGATGCGCGCGCGAACGCGCTGGTCGCGAAGCTCGCGCTCGATCACAAGGTGAAGGTCGTCGACGGCGCGTTCTCGAACCGCGCGCTGTCGACCGGGCAGCGCAAGCGGCTCGCGCTCGTCGTCGCGTATCTGGAAGACCGTCCGTTCTACCTGTTCGACGAATGGGCGGCCGACCAGGATCCGTCGTTCAAGGCGGTGTTCTACGAGCAGCTGCTGCCCGAACTGCGCGCGCGCGGCAAGGCCGTGATCGTGATCACGCACGACGATCGCTATTTCGATCTCGCCGACCGCCTGCTGAAGCTCGACAACGGACAGATCGTCAGCGACACGACACCGGCGCGGTCACGCGCACGGGATGGCGTCGATGCGCTTAGCGCGTAAGCATGCGTGAGCACGGACTGCCCGCGCGCGGCGAATGTGGCGCGCAGGTAGTCCGTGTTCGGTTCGGCGGAGCGGAAACGAACCGGAAAAGGCGAAAGGAAATATCGTTCGGTGTACGGGACTATGCGTGCCGCCGCCGGGATGCCGCGACAAGCGAATGCCTGCGCGACTTTCGTTCACGCGCTGCCCTGCCCCCGAACGACAAGCCGCGCGTTCAGCGCACGGCCGGCAGCTTCAGCAGCGTATCGGTCATCACGTCGGCCAGCTTCAGCGCCGACATCGGGCCGCCGAACCCCCAGATGTTCCGTTCGACGAGCGCGATCCTGTGCTCACGCAGCGCAGGCACGAAACGCCACACCGGCGAATCGAGTTTCGACGACAGCGGCACGTCCATCCCCGTCGCGGTGACGAACAGCACGGCGAGATCGCGTTGCCGAAGCAGATCGGCGGACGTCACGTAAAGCGTGCCTTCCCGCGTCGGCTTCTTCGGCCACGGGTCGAGCCCGAGCGCGCGCGCGAGGCCCGCCGACGTGCTGTTGCCGGTATACGCCCAGTAACGATCGGGCAACCCGAGATCCTGCAGCAGTGCGATGCGTTCGCCGCCGCGTCCCGCCGCCCTGAGCCGCGATGCGTTGCGCGCGATCCCCGCGTCGAGCTGTGCTTCGACCGCCTTCGCGCGCGCTTCGCGCCCGGTCACGGTGCCGATCGTCCGGAAGATCTGGCGCATCCAGTCGAGCTGCGTGACGGGCACGCCGTCTTCCGACACGTTCGGGCTGAACTGGAACAGGATCGTCGGCGCGATCCGGTCGAGCGCGGCGAAGATCGGCGCATGCCGGAAGCCGACGCCGATGATGAGGTCGGGCTTCACCGCGGCGATCGCCTCGAGCCCCGGCTCCTGACGCGAGCCGATGTCGGTCACGTGCGCGAGCCGGTCGCTCTCGTAGCCGAGCCAACCCGGATAGAACGCAGTATCGGCCATGCCGACCGGCACGATGTCGAGCGCGATCACGCTTTCGGCGAACATGAAGTCGAGTGCGACCACGCGTTGCGGCCGCACGGGCATCGTCGCGCTCGCCTGCGATACGACGGGGTTGCCGGCAAGCAAGCGGCCCGGTTGAGAAGGCATGCCGCCCTGCCCGCCGCGCGCGTCGTTCGCGATCGCGGCGGCCGGCGCGGCCAGCGCGCCGCAGCATGCGGCGCCGAGCGCGGCCAGCGCGCCGCAGCATGCGGCGCCGAGCGCGGCCAGTGCGCCGAGCGCATGGCGACGGCCGGCATGCGGTGCCGGCGTCACCGGATCGCGTCCTGCTCGGCCAGCGCCGCGTCGTCCATCGTCAATAGCAGCGGGCAGCTTCCACACAGTTGCGTTTCTCCAGGTATTTCATAGCGCAGGCAGCACACGCGGCGCGCGCGAAACGGCGTCGGCAGCAGCGGCGAGCGCGGCACGGCGTCGCGCACCGGCAGGCGCAGCGGATTCGGCTCGCCGTCAACGCAGGACGCGCCGAACAGCCAGTCGGCATCGCGAGCGGGATCGGCCGCGCATGGCAGCGAACGGTACGTGTCGAGCAGATAGTCGAGCAGGTTGCCCGCGTTGCTCCACAGCACGCGCGGCGTGACGCGGCCCATCGCCGCGAGCAGGTCGATCACCGTGCCGAGATGCGCGACGAGCCCCGCGTAGCGCGGTGCGGGCGCGACGCACGGCGCGCCGAGCGCGTCCGGCGCGAAATACAGCGCGGCCGGCATCCCGTCGTCGAGCGCGACGAACGCGCGCTCCGGCGCCATGTCGAGCGGCCGGCCCAGCGTCAGCGCGGCGACCACGCCGGCAGGCACCGCGCGGCCGAAGTAGTACTTGCTCCATTGCGACATCAGCGCACGCGCGTGCAGCGCCGGATCGCCGCCGTAGTGACGGACCATCGCGTCGAGCAGCGCATCGCGATGATCGGGCAGCGCGCCGACCGGCACGACGATCCGGCCCGGCGCGTGCGCGTCGTCGGGCATCCCGAGCCACACCGCGTCGAGATGCTCGGCAAACGGTTCGGGCGCGAACGCGGAAAAGCGCGTGGCGCGTGCACCGTCGAGCGCCGGCGTCATCGCCCCGCGCGCCGGGCGCGGCGCCCCTCGAGGATCAGCAGCCCGAGCAGATACGGCGCGCCGATCAGTGCGGTCAGCACGCCGGCGGGCACTTCGCGCGGCGCGACGACCGTGCGGGCGGCCAGGTCGGCGCACCCGAGGATCAGCGCGCCGCATGCGGCCGCAAGCCACAGCCGCGTGCGGTGCCGGCGCGCGCCGAGCATCGTCGCGACGTGCGGCGCCATCAGCCCGATGAAGCCGACCGGCCCGACCGCCGCGACGGCCGCGCAGGCGGCGAGCGTCGCGATCGTCAGCGCGAGCGGCCGCAGCGCGGCGACCGGCAGGCCGAGCGCGGCCGCCTGGTCGTCGCCGAGCGCGAGCATGTCGAGCGGCCGCGCGAGCCATGCGAATACGGGGACCGCGAGCACGCACCACGGCAGCAGCATCGACACCTCGCCCCACCCGCGGCCATAGGTGCCGCCGACGAGCCACACGACGAAGCGCGCGGGCTGCACGCTTTCCTGCGTGATCAGCCATTGCGCGAGCGTGGTCCACAACGCGCCGATCACGATGCCGGTCAGCGCGACCGCGAGCGGCGCGTAACGATGCCGGTGATTCAGCACGAGCGTGATCGCGAGCGACAGCGCACCGCCGATCAACGCGGCCACGCCGAGCGTCACGTGCCCCATCAGCGGCCACGTCGACAACGCGAACAGCGTGACGAGCCCCGCGCCCTGCGTGACGCCGAGCACTTCGGGCCCCGCGAGCGGGTTGCGCACGACGCTCTGCATCGCGACCCCGCTCGCGGCCAGCAACGCACCCGCGAGGAGCGCGCACAGCAGCCGCGGCATGCGCAGGTCGATCAGCATCCGCGCGACGGCATCGTGACCCGCCAGCGCGGCGGACCAGCGCGCCGGCGATAGCCATTCGGGGCCGGCCGACACGCCGACGAACACGACGAGCACGCCGGCCGCGACGAACAACGCGGTGCGCAGCGGCCAGCCGAGCCGTTCGAGCCAGGCGACCATCCGCGTCGACCCGCTGCCGGCCGCGCGTTCGGCTTGTGCCTGCAGCACGCCCGACCATGCGGCGCCGCGCCGGATCATCGCGAGCATCAGCGGCGTGCCGACGAGCGCGATCGCGACGCCGGTCGACAGCGTCGCGTCAAGGCCCGACGCGAGCACCGCGCTGTCGGTGACGAGCACGAGCGCGCCGCCCGCGAGCGCCGACAGCGGCACCAGCACGCCGAGCCGGGCCGCGCGTGCGCCGCGCACCTGGCGCAGCAGGTTCGGCGCGACGAGCCCGACGTACGACAGCGGGCCGGCGACGCTGACGGCCACGCTCGTGAACGCGACCGCGACGATCGTCGCGGCGAGCCGCGCCGCGTCGACGCGCACGCCGGCCGCGGCCGCCGCCTCGTCGCCGAGCGCGAGCGGATTCAGCGGCCGGATCACGAACGGCAGCGCCAGCAGCGGCACGACGAGCCAGCGCGCGGCGAGCGCGAGCCCGGTCGCGCCGGGTTGATAGAGACTGCCGTTGGTCCACAACGCCGCGCCCGCGATGTTCTGCTCGAAAAACGCGAGCACGAGCGTCGACAGCGCCGCGAACAGCAGCATGCAGACGCTGCCCGCGAGCACGAGCCGCAGCGGCGTCGCGCGCCAGCCGCCCGCCGCGACGATCGCGCACGCGGCGGCGATCAGCCCGCACACGAACAGCAGCGGCACCGACGCGACACCGGCGAGCGCCGGCACCAGCATCGCCGCGAGCAGGCCGAGCTGGGCGCCGCCCGTCACGCCGAGCAGGTCGGGCGACGCGAGCGGGTTGCGCGTGAGCGACTGGAACAGCGCGCCCGCGATGCCGAGGCAGCCGCCCGCGACGAGCGCGGCCGCGACACGCGGCAGGTTGAGGTCGAACAGGAACACGCCCGCGAGCGCGGCGGCGTCGCTGCCGGGCACCGCGTTCCACCATACGCGCAGGTCCGGTGCAACGCGCAACACGGCCAGCGCCGCGATCAACGCGACGAGGCCGAACGCGAGCGCGCCGGCACGGCGGCCGGATGCCGCGCCCTGCCCGCTCGCCGCGAGCCGCTTGCGCATCGCGAACGTCGTCATACGGCGATATCCCGTTGAACGGCGCGATCGAACGCGCCCGCCGTGCCGGATGCCGGCGGCCCGTAGGCCGGCACGCACATCGGCGCGCCCGTTTGCGGATGCGCGAGCTTCAGCATGTCGACGCCGAACGCCGCGCGCAGCCGCGCCGGTTCCAGCATCGCGTCGGGCGAGCCCTGCGCGACGAGGCGGCCGGCACGCATCAGCACGATGTCGTCGCTGTACGCGGCCGCCTGGTTGAGGTCGTGCAGGACCCACACGATCGTCAGCCCGCGCGCGCGGTTCAGCGCGCGCAGCGCGTCGAGGATGTCGAGCTGGTGATGGATGTCGAGATAGGTCGTCGGCTCGTCGAGCAGCACGATCGGCGCCTGCTGCGCGAGCGCCATCGCGATCCACGCACGCTGCCGCTCGCCGCCCGACAGCGCGCCGACGTCACGCTCGGCGTCGCGGGCGAGGCCGCTCGTGTCGAGCGCCTCGTCGATCGCCGCATGGTCGGCGCGCGACAACCCGCGCAGGAAACCGCCATACGCGTAGCGGCCGTACGCGACCAGCTCGCGCACGGTCAGCCCCGACGGAATCTGGTTGAACTGCGCGAGCATCGTCAGCTCGCGCGCGAGCGCGCGACGGCGAAACGACGCGAGCGGCGTGCCGTTCACGTCGATGTGGCCCGCACGCGCAGGCTGCAGGCCCGCGAGGGTGCGCAGCAGCGTGCTCTTGCCGCAGCCGTTCGGGCCGCACAGCGCCGTCACGCGGCCGGACGCGATCGACAGGTCCAGCCCGTCGATCACGACATGGTCGCGATAACCCACCGTCAATCCGCGCGCGGCGAGCGCGGCGGGACTACGCGTCATCGGTCCTCCGTTCGGCCGCGCGCGGGACCGTATAACTTTGCGCCATCGCGACGACCACCTTGCGCGGCCCGTCGAACGGGTCGCGTGCGTGCGCGGTCAGCATGTTGTCGAGCATCAGCACGTCGCCCGTCCGCCACGGGAACACGATGCGCTGGCGATCGAGCACGCCGCGGATTTCCGCGAGCGCGTCGGCCTCGAGCGGCGCGCCGTCGCCGTAATACACGTTGCGCGGCACGTTCTCGAGCCCGACCGCGTCGACGAGCGCTTCCTGCATGTCGTCGTCGAGCGCGGACAGGTGAAACAGGTTCGCCTGGTTGAACCACACGCGCTCGCCTGTGCGCGGATGGCGCGCGACGGCCTGGCAGCGTTCGCGCGTGCGCAACAGCAGTTCGCCGTCGTCATCGGTGCGCCATGCGCATTCGATTCCGCGCGCCGCGCACATCCGCTCGACCTCGGCCGGCTCGTTCGTGCCGAACGACTGCTGCCACGGCAGGTCGAGCCCCTGGCCGAAATTGCGCACGTACAGCAGCTCGCGCTGCTCGAAGCGCGCCACCAGCGCCGGATCGAGCGCGCGATAGACGGCGCGGCTGTCCGCGATCGGCGTCGCACCGCCCTTCGGCGCCGCGAGCGCGCAATGGAACCAGATCCGCAGCGGCCACTCGCGCGTGTACGACTGCTCGTTGTGCAGCGGAATCGCGCGATGCGGCGGGTATTCGGTCGACGTGTAGACGGCGCCTTCGACCTGGCTGCGCGGCGTCGACGCGTATTCGTAGCCGATCAGCGGATCGCCGAACGACGCCGCGAACTGCTGGAACGCATCGATCGACGGCACGTGAAAGCCCGTGAACAGCACACCGCCCGCCCGTTCGAGCGTGTCGGCCGCGATCGCATGCGCGAGCGGCGCGATCTCGTCGATCGACATGCCGTCGGCGCCGCGCGGCGACACGACGGTGGGCAGCCCCGGCTCGATACGCAGGTCGTCGAGCGTCGGCAACGAAAGCAAGGTCATGCAACGTCCTCTTCAGGTGGCGCGCCGCGCACGCGGCGCAGCGGGTCACGACGCGCGCGTCGCGCGATCGCCGTCCATCGCGCGGCGCAGGCTCGCGGGGCGCATGTCGGTCCAGACGGTCTCGATGTGCGCGAGGCAGTCGGCCTTCGGGCCGCGCACGCCGACCTCGCGCCAGCCGGCCGGCACGGGCCGGAACGTCGGCCAGATCGAATACTGTTCTTCGTCGTTGATGACGACCGTGTAGACGAGGTCGTCGGTGTCGGCGGAAGGCGTCGTGGCTTGCGTCATGATCGAAAAAAGCGGGAGGCGGTTGAGGGAGGCGAAGCGGCGAATCGTCGGATCGGCCGCTCCTGTCTTGAAGACGATTGGCCGGCGCGTTTTTTTACCGGCGCCGCGCGCGGCCGCCGAGGAACGCCGGACACGCGTCGCCGCGATGGCACGCGTCGAGGCATTCCGCGCAGTGCCGCTCCGCGTCGCGCACCATGAAATGCACGAGCGTTTGCGACACGTTCAGCGCGCGCGCCGCGGTCTGCAGCGTTTCCTCGCGCAGCCGCACCATCTCGAACGCCGCGCGGCTGCGCGCCGGCAGGTCGTCGAGCGCGGCCCACACGCGGCGCAGCGTGTCGCGCGTCATCAGCGCGGCTTCGGGCGTCGGTTCCGGCGACGGCACGTCGAAGCCGTCGTCCTCTTCCGTGTGATAGACGTTCTCGAGGCTTTGCCGGCGGCATGCGTCGATCGATGCGTTGCGCACCATCCGCGTCACGTACGCGACCGGCTGGCGAACCGCGTCCTGGTTCGGGAATTCGACGAGCTTCACGAACACGTCGTGTACGACGTCCTCGGCGCGGCTCGCACAACCGACGAAGCCGCGCGCGACGTTGACGAGCATCGCGCGATGGGAAATCAGCACGTCGAGCAGCGCGCCCTGCGCATGCGGCTCGGCGGTACGGCGCGCACGCGGCGCGGGGCGCGACGGCCGGTCCGGATAACTGCCGAGGAACGGGTTCGCCGTTGCCGCTGCCGGTCGTTCGAGCACTTCCGCCATAGCCATCGATCTGCTCCGTCAGATTTCGAGATAGCGCAATTTAACGTAAACGCAAATCATTCTCAATCCGATTACCGAATGTCCCTTCCAGTTATCAGGATTTGTCTGATCAATTGGCGGAATCCGTGTTTTGGCGAACTGGACAGGCCGAACGACAGGATCTCGGCGAAGACACCACGGAATGCCCCGGCCGCTGCCGAAGCGCATTGCACATCACGAAATGTGTCGCCGAACGCTTCGAGCTGCGCGCCGCGAGTCTGAAAAAAACGCCGGCATGCCGGCGTTTTTTCATGATGTACGTGCCGTGCGTCGAGCCGCGCTCGCGCCGATCGCGTCAGTAGATGAACAACCGAATCGTCGCCGTCGCATCGAACCGCCCGATCTTCGGCGGCCCGAACGACTTCAGCACCGCGTCCATCAATACGCTCTGGTTCATGACGTTGGACGGAAACTGCGCGAGGTTGAACTGTTGGTTGAACGGAATGGCCTTGCCCTGGCTGTCCTCGATGCCGATCCCGAAATTGCTGTCCTTCGCCGGCACCAGCAAGCCGTTCTGAACCGGATAGCTCGTTTCGAAGTACCCGTCGACGCGTACCGCCACGTTGCATTTCTTGGTCAACGACAACGAAAACCGTTTGCGCGGCACCGCCGGCATGAAGCCGTTGCCGACGGCCTGCACCTGTCCGAAATTGACGATGCCCGGTTCGGGCGTCACGAGCACGTCGACGAAGCACGGCGTCGGCTTGAGGTTGCGCAGGCCACTCAGGCGGTACTGGAAGCTCGGGTTGTACGCATTCAGCCCGAACTCGCCGTCGAACTGGAATACCGTGTAGATATCGCTCGGCGGCTGGACCCAGTTGCCCTTCTTGCGCACGACGACCTGGTAGTCGATGCTGATGCGGGTCTGCTGGCAACGCCCGCGATCGAAGTCGTACCTGCTGCACGGCGGCACCGAATAGCCGGTGAACACCCCGCCGCCGCGGTTGCTCGTCTTGTCGAAGTAGTCGATGCCCTTGTAGCGGATGCCGATTTCCAGCCCCCACGCGGCTGGGTTCGTGCGATTCGGGTTCGCGTAGAAATAGATGTTGTCGACGACTTTCAAGCTGTCCGAATCGCCGAGGTCCTTGTAGCAATACCCCGACGTGGTGCGGACCGGCGACACCCAGATCACGTATCCGTCCGGTGCGTCGGTCGGATACGACGCGACGCCGCCGATCGGCTCGGTCAGCGAGGTCGCGCCGCTGTTCGTCAGGCATCGCAATGCCCACGCCGGCTGCGCCGCCGCGACCAGCAATGCGAGCACGAGCCAGCGCAGCCACGCCGCCGGCAACCGCCGTTCGCGCATCGCGCCGCTCATCGCTTCACGCTCTTGCACGCACCGGCGTCGCACGCATATTCGACCGCCACCTGGCCGCCGTAATCGTCGATGTGCGTGACGAACAGCGTCGACGGCGTCGCCGCCTTGAACGGTACGTCGGCCGTGCTCATCGGGCTCACCATCACCGGCTCGATCGGCACCGGCGTCTTCTGCGCGCCCGCCGTCACCTCGACCACCGTCACGTGGTACGGCGTCGGGTTGTCGAACACGAGCTTGTGCGCCCCCGCATCGACGCGCAGCGTCATCGGCAGCGTCCAGTCCTCGTCGCGCGCCGGCTGCACGGCCTTCGGCCGGTAGAACAGCTTCATCTGCGTATGCAGCGCGATCTGCAGCGTGTTCGGCGTATCGGACTTCGGCGGTACTTCGCGGATGTTCAGGTAGAAGACCGATTCGCGATCGGCCGGCAGCGCGGTGCCCGGCAACCTGGCGATCCGCAGCACGTTGCGCTCGTTCGCCTCGACGCGCTGCAGCGGCGGGACGACCATCAGCGGCGACGTGATCTTGTTGCCCTTCGCGTCCTCCAGCCACGACTGCACGAGATACGGATACGTCGTGCTCTTGTTCGTGATGGTGACGATCGCGGCCTGTTCGTCTTCGTTGAAGATCACGCGTGTGCGGTCCGGCACGATCGCCGCGTGCGCGGCACCGGCCGCCAGCGCGCCGGCCGCGGCCAGCATGCACGACGCGCGTCGCAGGAAGGAAAGAGAGAAAGCTGGGTTCATCGCTGGATCCGTGAAATCATCGTTCGGCCCGTGCGGCCGCTGCATGCGACTCGCCGGGCGTCTGGCACGTCACCGGAATCGGCGTGCCTTCGAGTTGAAGCTGGTTGGGCAGTGCGTCCACCGTGCACAACGTGCGCTCGCCCGCGCGCACCGCGAGCGCGGATTTCGGCTGAACCTGCGTCAGGAACGCCGCACCGCCCTCGCCGACGATGCCGAGCTCCTTGCCGTTCGCCGCGTCCTGCACCGACGCGCCGAACGGCAGCGGCTTGCCGGCCGCGTCGGTCAGCGTCAGGTACAGGTTGCTGCCGCGCGCGACGTTGAACTTCGCGAAGCCGATCGCGCCGTCGGTCAGCACCATGCGCTGGATCGGGTTCGACACCTGCACTTCAAGCGGAAGCTTCTCGACGTTGACGGTCGCGTCGTACACGTTGTACGGCGAGATCCCGTCGAGCACCGCATAGCCGCGCGAGTCGGTATGCGTGAGCGTGCCGGACAGCGGCACGTCGGGCACGCCGTCGGTCGAGACCAGGAGGCGCGTATCGCCGGCGTTGCCGTTCGCGTGCGCGGACACGCCATATTGGGTCGCGACGAACGAGCCGTCGACTTCGAGCGACGCGGCCGCATACGCGTTGGCGAGCGTGGACGCCTGCGCGGTCAGCTGATACGTCGACGTGCGCTGGCGGAAGCTCGCGTTCGCTGCCGCGCGGCCGTCGGTCGCGCCTGCGTTGACCTGGTAGGTGCGACCGTCCGGATCGTCGTAGATGTAACCCGCGTTCACGCTCGTGCTGCCGCTGCCCGTGGTCAGGTTCGACGTGACGGTGTGGCGGCCGCCGATCGGTAGCGTCGCCGTCACTGAAAACTGATTGCCGCTCGCGCCCGCGCTCTGCGTGCGGAACGCCGACACGCTGACGTTCAGGTTGCGCAGCGCGCCGACCGAGAACGCGCGCGTCAGCGTGAGGCCCACGCGCTGCTCGGACGAGCGCGCCCAGTAGGTCGTCTGGTCGTACGAGAAATAGGTCGACGTGTCGCCGAAGCGCTTCGACATCGTCGCCGAGTAGCGCTGCTTGCTGTTGGCGAGGCCGTACGCGGTCGGGTCGCCGGAGAACTGCGCGAAGTTGGTGTACTCGCGTTCGGAAAAGCGATAGCCGAAGAAGCGCACGTCCGCGTCGAGCCCGTCGAAGTGCTTCGAATAGTTGATGCGGTACGAGTTGCCGTTGCGTGTCGCGCCGTTCCACCACAGCCGCGCACGCGCATGCGTGACGTCGGCCGACACCGCACCGAACGTGCCGAAATCGCGGCCGACGCCGAGCGCGATCGACGTATAGCCCGATGCCGCGATGAAGCCGCCGTACACCGTGACGTCGAGCGGCAGGCCGTATGCGATTTCGCCGAAGCCGAAAAACGGCGTGATGCCTGCGCCGCCGAACTGCCGCGGCTTGCCGACGGCGGCCTTGTAGCGCAGTTGTCCGGTGCGCGCGAGGAACGGCACCGCGGCCGTCGTCACCTGGAAGCGCTGCACGCTGCCGTCCTCTTCCTCGACCGCGACGTCGAGCGTGCCCTGCACGCTCGTGTTGATGTTTTGCAGTGCGAACGCGCCCGGCGACACGCGCGTCACGTAGAGCACGCGCCCCGCCTGCGACACGGTCACGGTCGCATTGGTGCGCGCGACACCCGAGATCAGCGGCGCATAGCCGCGCAGCGAAGGCGGCAGCATGCGGTCGTCGCTGCGGATCGACGCGCCGGTCAGCGCGAACGTGTCGAAAATGTCCGAGCTCAGGTAGTCGTCGCCGAACGTCACCGTCGACTGGATCGACGGCAGCGCGCGAAACGCGTAAAGCCGGCTGAAGCGGAACGTGCGGTCGGCGTACGCCGTGTTGCCCACGTTCGACTGCGCCTGGTAGTCGCCGCGAAAACGCCACGCATCCCAGTTCGCGCCGATCGTGCCGTAGGCCTGGATCGAATTCGTCTGCGCGCCGCCCGCACCGAAGCTGCGGTTCGTGTTTGCGATCACGCGATAGTCGAGCATCGCGCCCGGAATCCCCTCGGACCAGCGCTCCGGCGGCAGATAGGTCGAATCGGTGAACTCGAGCGCGGCCTGCGGAATCGTGATCTTGAGGCGTCCGTCGCTCTTCAGGTAGCGCACGGTTGCCCCCTCGATCGCGCCGAGATCGACGCAACGGCCGCCCTGGAAGCGCGGCAGGTCCTTCGCGAGCGACGGCTTCAGTCCGAACTGCGCGACGAGTTCCGGCGGCAGGCACGGCTTGCCGGCGCCGGACGCATCGAGTGCGATGAACTGGATCGCCTGCAACCCGTAGAACAGGTCGTTGACCTGCACGTCGAGCATGTATTCGCCCGGCAGCGTGAAGTCGGCCTGGGAGAACTGCGACAGGTCGACGTTGTTCGTGCCGTCGATGTCGAGGAACGACGAATTGAATTCCGTCGCATGGCTCTGGCTGCCGACCACCAGCACGGAGACGCAAAGGAAGGAATGTCTGATTCGCACGCGGCGCTACCGGAAGTCCGAGGAAAAGGAAGCGGGAAGGAAACGAGGACGGAGAAAGGGTGCGCGCACCCCTTCTCCGGTACGGACGCTTACTGGTAGCGAACCGTGAAGTTCGCGACGCCGTCGGCGGTACCCGGCGTCACGCCGGCTGCCGTCGCTTCGTACATTGCCGCGAAGCGTGCGACGTTCGTGCCGTTCTGCAGCACGGTCGGTGCCTTTTGCTCCGCGCCGTTGTCGAGGTATTCACCCGACGCAGACTGCAGGCGGATGCCGACGTTGGTCGCCGAGCCGATCGTGGCGAGCAGCTTCGGCTGGCCCGCGCTCGACGTGCCCGTGAACGTGAAGTACGCGTTCTGCGCGATGCTCGTGTCGCAGTCGGTCAGCTTGATGTCGAAGTTGGTCGGCGTGGACTTGTCGCCGGCCTGCTTGAACGTGTGGGTCGGCACCTTGCCGAGGTTCACGGTCTGGTTGACCGAACCCGAATCGATGCCGCATGCGCCCGCGACGATCTCGCCCGTGAAGTTGATCGTGCCGGTGCCCTCTGCGAAGGCCGAGGTGGACAGGGCTGCGAGTGCGACAGCGGTCAGGAGGGATTTTTTCATGACGTTTTCCGTGTGAATTGCAAAGGGAATGACGACGTGGCGGATACAAAAGGCAGCGTGTGGTTGGCTCCCGTCCGTCACGAGGCGGCATTATCGAGATAGGAATGAAAGAATTCTGTAAATCATTGTCAAATCGCCCATGACAATCTTCAATTCACCCATCTTCAAACGCACTCTTTCCCCGAAATTCACAATTCCGATATTTTCATCCGAAGTCCTTTTTAATTTTCTGGAACCGACTGAAAATTAAAGACATTTCTTTTTCTCGAATGCAGACGCCCCACTTCGCCTTGTCGGGCAAGGCTTTTCAATATCGCCAGCCGGGAAAGACAAAATTCTGTCCAATCCCGCCATCGTTGTTCGACCGCAACGATAGCAATCGTCGATTTTCAACTGACAGGAAATTAACGAGCGATTTTCGTCATCTGAAATTTTCGCGCAAACGATTGCGCAATTCGCACAAACGTTTTACCGCGACACTTTGTCGCCCCGCATTATTCGCAATACCTGAATTAATCGAATCGTCAATCCCGGATTAAAAGTCGCGTGTCGTGCCGTGCGTCACCACGACATTCGGCACACGTGCGCGACGATGCGCAGACGACTTTTCAGCGGATTGGTCGGGATCGGAAAGAAGGAAGTCCGGCATGCTCGGGCCGGGATGCGTGTCGAGTCGAAGGCGGGCCTTCGGCTCGACAGCCAGGAGAAAAACGTGGAAGACGAAGCGCGGATGTCACGCGTCGGCGATCTCTGCCGGTACCCCGACAAAGGCGATGCCAACCGGGAGCGACGGCATCTCGCGATGCGCCATCGCCGCCCGGCACGGCCGGAAGCATCACACGGCGGCCGCCGCGGCGAATGCCGGCGCCCACCCGCCGCCCAATGCGCGATACAACGCGATCGCATTCGCGAGCCTGCGCTCCTTGAGCCGGATCAGCTCCTGCCCCGACTCGTACGTGCTGCGCTGCGCGTCGAGCAGTTCGAGATACGTCGCGACGCCGCCCGCATAGCGGCGCTCGGCGAGCTTCAGCCGCGCGCCGTCGGCCGCGTAGACGTCCTGCTGCGCGGCGAGCTGGCGATCGATCCAGTCGCGCGCGGTGAACGCGTCGGCCACTTCGCGGAATGCGGTCTGCACGGTCTTCTCGTATTCGGCGACCGCGATGTGCTTGCGTGCGTTTGCGACGTCGAGATTCGCGCGATTGCGGCCGCCCGCGAAGATCGGCAGCGTGATGCGCGGCGCGAACGTCCACACGCTCGTGCCGCCCGCGAACAGGCTCGAGAACGCATCGCTGACCGAACCGTAATCGGTCGTCAGCGCGATGCGCGGGAAGAACGCCGCGCGCGCGGCGCCGATCTGCGCGTTCGCGGCCTTGAGCCGCGACTCGGCCTGCCGGATGTCCGGCCGCCGTTCGAGCAGCGCGCTCGGCGCGCCGGGCGCCACCGGCGCGATTGCGAGCGTGTCGAACGCGGTGCCGTCGGCCGGCACGGTGCGTGCAAAATCGCCGGCGAGCAATTGCAGCGCGCGCACCGACTGCGCGTGTTCGCGCTGCAGCGCGGCCTGCGACGCACGCGCGGATGCGACCAGCATCTCGGCCGAACGCAACTCGATCGCGTCGCTCGTGCCGGCCGCGTAGCGGCGCTGCGTGAGCGCGGCGATGCGCTCGCGCGCGTCGAGCGTGCGCTGCGCCAGCGCCAGTTGCTCGCGCAACGACCGTTCGGAAACATACGCGCCGGCGACTTCGGCAATCACGCCGATACGCACCGTGCGCTGCGCGTCGGCCGTCGCGAAATACTCGGCGAGCGCCGCGTCGGACAGGTTGCGCACGCGGCCGAACAGGTCGAGCTCGTACGCGCTGACACCCACGCCCGCACGATACAGCCCGCTCACCGCGCTCTCGCGCACGACCGGGTCGTACTGGCGCGTGCGTTCGTAGCCGAGGTTCGCGTCGACCGACGGCATCAGGTCCGCGCGCTGCACGCCGTACAGCGCGTGCGCTTCGTCGAGCCGGCCGGCCGCGATCCGCAGGTCGCGGTTGTTCGCGAGCGCCGCGTCGATCCACGCCTGCAGCGCAGGATCGGTGAAATATGCGCGCCAGTCGTCGAGCAGCGCGGCATCGGCGGACGCAGCCGCCTCGACCGCCTGCGGCGTGTCGCCATCGACCGGCGTGTAGCTGGCCGGCACCGGCGCCGCCGGCCGCTCGTAGCGCGGCGCGAGCGAGCAGCCGGCGAGCGCGAACGCGAGTGCCGCGGCCAGCGCGACCCGAGCCCGCGGCGTCGCGCACGCCTTCAGGTAAAACGTCATTGCGAACCCTCCATCGTCGCCGGTTGCGATCCGCCGCGCCGGCGCGGGCCGACGTCGAACAGACGACCGACGCTCACGAAAAACAGCGGGACGAGAAACACCGCGAGCACCGTCGCCGTGATCACGCCGCCGAGCACGCCGGTGCCGATCGCCATCTGCGCGCCGGACGCGGCGCCCGATGCGAACGCGAGCGGCAGCACGCCGACGCCGAACGCGAGCGACGTCATCACGATCGGCCGCAGGCGCAGGCGCGCGGCCTCGAGCGCGGCGTCGGCGAGCGACATGCGCTGCGCGACCAGATCCTTCGCGACTTCGACGATCAGGATCGCGTTCTTCGCGGACAACCCGATCGTCGCGATCAGTCCCACCTTGAAATAGATGTCGTTCGGCATCGCGCGCAGCGTGACGCCGAGCACCGCGCCGATCACGCCGAGCGGCACGACCAGCATCACCGCGAACGGGATCGACCAGCTTTCGTACAGCGCCGCGAGCGCGAGAAACACGACGAGCACCGACAGCGCGAACAGCATCGGCGCCTGCGTGCCCGACAGCCGCTCCTCGAACGACTGCCCCGACCACGCGTGGCCGATGCCGGCCGGCAGCTTCGCGGCGAGCCGCTCGATCGCGACCATCGCTTCGCCGCTGCTGTGCCCCGGCGCGGCCGAACCGTTGATCGTGAACGACGGATAGCCGTTGTAGCGCGTGAGCTGCGGCGGCCCGAGCGTCCAGTGCAGCGTCGCGAACGCCGCGAGCGGCACCATCTCGCCACGCGTGTTGCGCACGCGCAGCTTCTTCACGTCGTCCGGATCGAGCCGGTGCAGCCCGTCGGCCTGCACGATCACGCGGCGCACCTGCGTGCCGTGCATGAAGTCGCCGATGTAGTCGGAGCCGAACATCACCGCGAGCGTCGTGTTGATCTCTTCCATCGACACGCCGAGCGCCGACGCCTTCGCGCGATCGATGTCGAGTTTGAGCTGCGGCGCGTCCTGCGTGCCGGCGAACATCAGGTCGGCGAGCGCCGGATCCTTGCCGCCCGCCGCGAGCAGTTGCTCGCGCGCGGCACTGAACGTCGCGTAGTCGAGCCCGCTGCGATTCTGCAGCCGGAAGTCGAAGCCGCTCGTCGAACCGAGATCGGGCAGCGCCGGCGAGTTCATCGCGAACACCGTGGTGTTCGCCGCACCCGCGAAGCGCTCGTTGATGCGCGCGACGATCGCCTGCACGTGATCGCGCCCGGCCTTGCGTTCCTTCCAGTTCTTCAGCGTGACGAAGATCATCCCGCCGTTCGGCCCTTCGCCGTACAGGTTGAAGCCGCCGAGCGCGAACGTGTACGCGGCGGGCTCGTTGTGGCGAACATACGACTCGACCTCGCGCACGCTCTGCATGGTTTCCGCGAGCGGCGTGCCCTGCGGCCGGATCACCATCACCATGAAGTTGCCCTGGTCCTCGTCGGGCAGGAACGCGGTCGGCAGTTGCGTGAGCATCAGCGCGGCCGCCGCCGTCAACGCGCCGTACACGACGAGCCAGCGCACCGGCTTCTTCAGCATCGTGCCGACGCGTGCCGCATAACGCTGCGTCGCACGTGCGACCAAGCGGTTGAACCAGCCGAAGAAGCCGCGCTTCTCGTGATGGTCGCCGGACACCGGCTTGAGCAGCGTCGCGCACAACGCGGGCGTCAGCGACAGCGCGAGAAACGCCGAGAAGCCGATCGATACCGCGAGCGCGAGCGCGAACTGCCGATAGATGTTGCCCACCGCGCCGCCGAAGAACGCCATCGGCACGAACACCGACGTCAGCACGACCGTGATGCCGACGATCGCGCCGCTGATCTGCGTCATCGCCTTGACGGTCGCGTCGTACGGCCCGAGCCCCTCCTCGACCATCAGCCGCTCGACGTTCTCGACGACGACGATCGCATCGTCGACGAGAATGCCGATCGCGAGCACCATCCCGAACATCGTCAGCACGTTGATCGAGAAACCGGCCGCATACATCACGCCGAACGTGCCCGCGAGCGCGACCGGCACGACGAGCGTCGGAATCAGCGTCGCGCGCAGGTTTTGCATGAACAGGAACATCACGAGGAACACCAGCACGCCGGCCTCGATCAGCGTCGTGACGACCTTGTTCATCGACACGCGCACGAACGATGACGTCTCGTACGGGATCTGGTATTTCACGCCCGGCGGGAAATACGCGGACAGCGCGTCCATCGTCGCGCGCACGCGCTTCTCGGTGGCCACCGCGTTCGAGCCCGGCGCGAGCTTGATGCCCATCCCGGTCGCGACCTTGCCGTTCACGTACGACGGATAGTTGTAGTCGTTGCCGCCGAACTCGATGCGCGCGACGTCGCGCAGGTAGAGCGCGGCGCCGTCCGGCAGCGTGCGCAGCGCGATCGCGCCGAAGTCGGCCGGCGTCTTCAGCGGCGCGTCGGCGAACACCGTCGCGGCGATCGGCGCGCTGTTCGGTACCGCGCTGCGGCCGATGTCGCCGATCGTCACGCGCGCGTTGTGCGCGCGCACGGCCGACGAGATATCCGACGCAGTGAGGCCGTGCCCGGCCATCTTCACCGGGTCGGGCCAGATCCGCATCGCATATTCGGCGCCCCAGAACTGCACGCGGCCGACACCGTCGACGCGGCGCAGCGCCTGCACGACGTTCGCCGATGCGTATTCGCCGAGCTGCACGTCGGTCATCCGGCCGTCGTCCGACGTCAGCGATACGACGAGCTGGATGTTGTCGGCGGCCTTCTCGACCTGGATGCCGTCGCGCCGCACGGGTTCGGGCAGCCGCGCCTCGACCGTCTTCAGCCGGTTCTGCACCTCGACGGCCGCGAGATCGGCGTTGACGCCCTGCTTGAACGTCAGGTACAGCGACGCCGCGCCGGCGCTGCTGGTCGCGGACGTATAGAGCAGCCCCGGCGCGCCGTTCATCTCGCGCTCGATCAGCGCGGTCACCGATTCCTCGACGACCTGCGCGGACGCGCCCGGGTACGTCGCATAAATGCTGACCACGGGCGGCGCGATGTCCGGATACTGCGCGACGGGCAGCGCGCGTATCGCGAACGCGCCGCCGAGCATGATGAAGAGTGCGATCACCCACGCGAAGACGGGGCGATCGATGAAGAAACGTGCCATGTTGGTCTCGGTGAACCGGTCAGGTTTGACGGGCGGCCGCCTGTGACGCGGCCTTCGTCGGCGTTGCCTGCTCGACGGGCTTGACGGCGGTATCGGGCGCGAACTGCGCGGCGTTGTCGACGATCACGCGCTCGCCGCCGGCGAGGCCGCGCGTGATGCGCCAATCGCGTCCGCTCATCCGGTCGGCGACGACCTCGACGTCCTGCACCTTGCCGTTCGCGCCGACCACGCGCACCGACGTGCGGTCGGCCGTGCGCAGCAGCGCATCGCGCGGCACGAGGATCGCGCGCTGATCGACGGCCGCGTCGAGCGCGATCCGCACGTACGCGCCCGGCAGCAGTTCGCGTTCGGGATTCGGGAGCAGCGCGCGCATCGCGACGGTATCGGTGGTCGGGTCGACCGCGAGATCGCTGAACAGCAGCTTGCCCTTCAGCGGATACGCGGTGCCGTCGGCGCGCAGCAGCGTCACCGTGACGTCATGCTGCGCGATGCCCGTCGCGCGCCCGCTCTTCACCGCGCGACGCAACGCATCGACGTCGGCCGCCGGCTGCGAGAAATTCACGTAGATCGGATCGAGCTGCTCGACGGTCGTGAGCGGCGTTGCCTGGTCCTGGCCGACGAGCGCGCCTTCGGTGACGAGCGCGCGCCGCGCGCGGCCCGAAATCGGCGCGGTGACGGTCGCGTAGTCGAGCTGCAGTTGCGCGCGGGCGAGCTCGGCCTTCGCCGAAGCGACGCCGGCCTTCGCCTGCGTGTCGTCGGCAACGGCCTCCGTGTGATCGCGCTCGCTGACCGCGCGGTCGCGCACCAGGTCGTCGTAACGGCGACGCTTGTCGCTCGCGGCGAGCGCGGCGGCCTGCGCCTTCGCGAGCGCGCCCTGTGCGGCGTCGCGCGCGGCCTTCAGCGGCGCGGGGTCGATGCGGAACAGCACCGCGCCCTGCTTCACTTCCTGGCCTTCTTCGTAAGTCCGCGCGGTGACGATGCCCGCGACCCGCGCGCGCACTTCCGCTTGCCGATACGCGTCGAGCCGGCCGGGCAATTCGACGGTCATCGGCACGGCCGTCGGACGCACCGTGACGACCGTCGCGCGTTGAATGGCCTCCGGCGCCTTGTCCTGTTCGCCCTTTCCGCATCCGGTCACGAGCAGCATGGCCGCGAGCGCGAACGACGCCAGCCGAAGGCGGCGCCCCAGGGAGCGTTTGTTATTCATGTATGACCTCGGATCGTTCGCCGCCGATACAATGCGGCGGCTCAGGGTGGCCGATTATAATCAGTCACGACTGATTAAATACAGGCGGTTGCAATCGGGCCGCCTTACTGTCTCAATAAAACGACAGCGAACTGTAAGGAAATTCACGACATGGCCCGCAAGACCCGGGAAGAATCGCTCGCCATCAAGCACCGGATCCTCGACGCCGCCGAGCTCGTCCTGCTCGAAAAAGGCGTCGCGCAAACCGCGATGGCGGACCTCGCCGAGGCCGCCGGAATGTCGCGGGGCGCCGTGTACGGCCATTACCGCAACAAGATGGAAGTGTGTCTCGCGATGTGCGACCGCGCGTTCGCGCGCACGTCGGAAGGCTTCGACGCGGTCGACAACCTCCCCGCGTTCGCCACGCTGCGCCGCGCGGCGTCGCACTACCTGCAGCAATGCGGCGAGCCGGGCGCGATGCAGCGCGTGCTCGTGATCCTCTATACGAAGTGCGAACAAAGCGAGGAAAACGGCGCGCTGCAGCGGCGCCGCATGCTGCTCGAACTGCAGATGCTGCGCATCACCAAGGCGCTGCTGCGCCGCGCGATCGCGTCCGGCGAACTCGCCGCCGATCTCGACGTGCATCTGGCGGCCGTCTATCTCGTGTCGCTGCTCGAAGGCGTGTTCGCGTCGATGATCTGGACCAACCGGTTGCGCGGCAATCTGTGGGCCGACGCGGAAGCGATGCTCGACGCGGGCTTCGACGCCGTCCGGACATCTGCCGCGTTGCGCGTGCGCGCGCAAAAATTGCCAGCCGAACCCAAAGCCGCGCAATAAATGCTGCTTTAACCCGATTTACCGCAGTGCGAAACGAATGCGCTGACCCTCTTTAAAATTTTTAACGTTTCGCGGAACATCGGTAGACTGACGCTGTCATCTTTCTTTAGCGTCTTCGTGATAATCCGGGTGCGACCCGGAAAGTTCACGCCGCCGTTCGAAGCGGGTCTGCCCGCGAGTTGGGTCGAACGGAAACGACACAGGCCCCTGGCGGGGCCTGTTTTGTTGCACGCCCGTCGCCCGCCCCGTCGCCACCCGACGGATATGCCGCCGATGGCTCCCGCCCACACCTCTTTGAACCGCTTTCCTGGATGTGGACACCCTTGGTCAAGCCTGCCGCAACCCCTGATGCTTTCGCGCCCGGCCGCGCGCAGCGCCTCGTGCGCGCGCTCGTGCCGGCCGCCGTGCTCGGCGCCCTCGCCGCCTTCGGTCTCGCCGCCGCGCTGCCGGCCGTCTCGCAACTGCCGGGCGCCGTCGACTCGGGCACGGCCGCGCTGCCGCAGCGCGTGCTGTCCGACACGCCGTTTCCCACCGCGCAGCATTTCGTGACGAGCGAACTCGCGCGCACGATCGGCGAGCGCAACGAACTCGATGAACGCGGCGAGCGCAGCCTGCAGCCGGGCCTGTTCGCGCCGCTCAGCGCGCATCGCAACGACATGCTCGGCTATACGAACCTGTTCCAGTTCGCGGCGCCCGAACAGCAACACGGAATGCGCGCGGGCGACATCGAACTCACGCTGTCCGATACGCTGAACCGTCTCGACGTGCCGCCCGAGGTGCGCATCCAGCTCGGCGATCTCGTCACCGGCAAGGTCGCGATGCGCGCCAGCGCCCAGCGCGGCGACTACTACCGCGTCGCGTACGACACCAACAACGGCACGCCGCACCTCACCGCGCTCGAACTGCGCGTCGCGGGCCGCACGTTCGGCGCGATCTGGTTCCGCGCGCCGGGCGCCGACCACGGCGCGTACTACACGCTCGATGGCGCGCCGCTCGAAGCAGCGGCGTTCACGATGCCCGTCAAATGGACGCGCATCAGTTCGTTCTTCGGCGAACGCGTCCACCCGCTGTCGCAGGCGATGGCGTTCCATACCGGCGTCGACCTCGCCGCGCCGTCCGGCACGCCCGTCAATGCGGCGGCCGATGGCGTCGTGTCGTTCGTCGGCACCGATCCGGGCGGCTACGGCCACTACGTGATCGTCGATCACGCGGACGGTTATTCGACCTACTACGCGCATTTGTCCGCGTTTGCGCGCGGGCTGAAGACCGGTGAAACCGTGAAGCAGGGCCAGCGCCTCGGCTCGGTCGGGATGACCGGCGCCGCTACCGGGCCGCACCTGCACTTCGAGGTGCGCGTCGCGAACGATCCGGTCGATCCGCTCGTCACGCTCGCAAGCGCGCAGACGGGGCTGTCCGACATGCAGCTCACCGCGTTCCGCCAGGAAGCGGCGCAATGGCGCTTCCGCCTCGCGTCGATCAGTACGACGCCGTTCGCATTCGCGCAGACCGACGGCCCGCTGTGGGGCGACTTCGCGGCCGGTCCGTCGACGCTGCGCGCGGTCTTCGATACGCACTACAGCGCGTCCTGAGGCTGACGCGCCGAAGCATCAGCACGTCCGTCGCCGCTCGAGCGGCGACGACGCGGGCGACCACGCCTCATCACCGCGCGTGCGTCGCATTCATCGCATGCGGCCCGCCGTCACCGCGCCGGCTCCGTGCGCTCCGCCGCGCGCGCGAGGCGCTTCGCACGCGGACGACGCGACAGCAGCCAGCGCGCCGCGCCGTCGAGCGACGTGCACAACACGAGATAGATCGCCGCGACGAACAGGAAGATCGGCGCCGGATACACCATCAGCCGGTTGTTCACCTGCGTCGCGACGAACGACAATTCCGGCACGCCGACGATATACGCGAGCGACGTGTCCTTCACGAGCGCGACCCACTGGTTGACGAACGACGGCGTCATGATCCGGATCGCCTGCGGCAGCAGCACGTAGCGCACGGTCTGCCAGCGCGTGAGTCCGAGCGACAGCCCCGCCTGCCACTGCCCGTCGCCGGCCGCGACGATGCCCGCATGCACCGCATGCGCGAGATAGGCACCGCCGATCAGCGCCAGCGCGCACACGACCGTCGCGAGCCCCGGCACGTCCATGTGCAGCAGCATCGGCATCAGGAAATACGTCCAGAAGATCAGCATCAGCACCGGAATCGCACGGAAGAAGCCGATGAACGCGAGCAGCAGCACGCGCAGCGGGCCGCGCGCGAGCGCCATCGCGACGCCGAGCGCCACGCCCAGCACCGCGGACGCCATCGCCGACGCGATCGCGAGCACCAGCGACAGCGCGGCACCGCCGAGCGGGCCGTCCGGGAACGCGCCGACGAGCAGGTACGGCAGGTTGTCGAGCAGCAGCGAGATGTCCATCGTCAGCGCCCCGCCCCGAGCCGGTCACGCCATTGCGTGGCCGCATATGCGCCGGCCTCGATCGCGGCCACCCCGACGATGTACAGCACGGTCGCGACACCGAACGCAGCGAAGGTCCTGAACGTCTCCGTCTCGACCTGCCGCGACGCATACGACAGCTCGGCGACGCCGATCGCCATCGCGAGCGACGAGTTCTTCACGAGATTCATGTATTGGCCGAACAACGGCGGCAGCGCGATGCGCACGGCCTGCGGCAGCACCACGTAGCGCAGCGACTGCATCGGCGTGAGGCCGAGCGCCGCGGCCGCGTCATGCTGCGCGCGGCGCACGCCGCGCAGCCCGGCTTCGCATTCCTCGGCGACGAACGCGGCCGTGTACGCGCTCAACCCGAACCAGCCCGCGACGAACTCGAACGACGGCCACGCGAGCGTGAACGGGCCCGCGCTGAGTTGATGGCGCGCGTTCAGCCATGCGACCCACGTTTCGGGCAGCAACGACGCGACGCCGAAATACCAGAACAACAACTGCACGAGCAGCGGCGTGTTGCGGAACGCGACGACATAACCGGCCGCCAGCGTGCGCGGCACCTTGCCGCGCGCATGCCGCAGGACGGCGAGCAGCAGCCCGCCGACGGTCGCGGCGAGCGCCGACGCGGCCGCGAGGCCGAGCGTCAGCAGGAAGCCCTGCCAGAGCCAGGACAGATATTTGGGAGCCAACCCGAGCATGCCGTGGTGCGGGCGCGAAGCGCGCGATCGAAAAGAAACGGAAAGCGCCGCGATCCGTGCGCACCGGCGTAGCCGGCGGCGGAACGCGGCGCACCTGGCGTGCGACTCAGGTCTTGTCGCCGATGCGGAAGATGCGCGTGAGCGGCGTCTTCGTCGTCGGCCCGAACCACGCGTCGTAGATCTGCGTGGCGCGGCCGTTTGCCTCGAGGCCCTTCAGCGTGTCGTTGACGAAGCCGAGCAGGCGCGTCTCGCCCTTCGGCACGCCGACGCCCATGTAGTCATTCGAGATCGTGAACGCCGGGATCTCGTAGTTCTGTTTGTCGGGCACGTTCGCGAGCAGGCCGATCAGTTTCGGCCCGTCCTGCGTGATCGCCTGCACGTTGCCGGCGCGCAGCGCGGCGAATGCGAACGGCGTGTCGTCGTATGCGACGATCGTCACCTTCGGGAATTTCTCGCGCAGCGTGATTTCGTTCGTCGTGCCCTTGTCCGCGCCGACGCGCAGGCTGTTCAGCTGGTCGGCCGATTTCAGCACGCCCTTCTTCGCGAGAAACTGCTGGCCCGACGAGAAGTACGGGATGCTGAAGTCGACCTGCTTCGCGCGCTCGTCGGTGATCGTGAAGTTCGCGAGCACCAGATCGACCTTGCCGGAAGTCAGGAACGGAATGCGGTTCGCGGGATTGGTCGGCTGCAGCTGCAGCTTCACGCCGAGCTTGTCGGCCAGCGCCTTCGCATAGTCGACGTCGAGGCCGACGATGTGGTTGCTCTTGCCGTCGACATAACCGAACGGCGGATTGCTGTCGAAGGTCGCGACGCGCAGCACGCCGGCCTTCCTGATGTCGTCGAGGCGGTCCGCGTGCGCGACCGTGCCGGCCGTGACGAGCGCGGCCCCGAAGAGCCACGTAGCGAGAGTGTGGAGTTTCATGAGCACGACCTGGTTTGTCATGAAGGCCGCCGCGGATCGCGCGGCGGCCGGTTCGAGGAACATCGCGACGGAGTGTGTCGTCGCGAAGCCGCTAACGTATCAGCGCGTGCGGCGATTCCGAACCAACAATTGGTGCTTTGCTCTGCGGGTTTCGTGATGACGCTTGAGACGGCGTGCGCCACGGCGCGCTTCGGAAAAAAAGACGCCCGCTGCAGGCAGCGGGCGCGAATCCCAGTCAAGGAGGTGTCACACGAACTACGGGTTCAGAATAAAGGCATCGCTCGCGACGGACAACGAAGCGATTCCGATATCGATATCGCGCGTCCCGCGATGCGCTTGCGCGTGTCCATGCGAAGACGGCGCGCATGAAAAAAACGGCGCGCCGCCTGTGTGGCGGAGCGCCGTCCCGTTGCACGTTGCCGGTCGATGCGGGCAGCCTCGCGAGGCTGCCCCGCCGATCACGGTTCGTGACGCAGATACCCTTCCTTGCTCGGATCGCGCATCCGCCACGACACGATCAGCGAGATCGCGCACAGCACCGTCACGTACCAGTAGAAGGTTTCCTCGCTGCCGATCGACTTGAACCACAGCGCGACGTACTCGGCCGAGCCGCCGAAGATCGCGTTCGCGACCGCATACGACAGGCCGACGCCCATCGCGCGCACTTCGGGCGGGAACATCTCGGCCTTGATGAGGCCGCTGATCGACGTGTAGAAGCTGACGATCGCAAGCGCGATCGTGATCAGCACGAACGCGGCCGTCGGGCTCGTCACGGTCTTCAGCGCGTGCATCAGCGGCACCGTGCCGATCACCGCGAACGCGCCGAACAGGATCATCGACGTGCGGCGGCCGATCTTGTCGGACAGCGCGCCGAACACCGGCTGGATCAGCATGTAGACGAGCAGCGCGACGGTCATCACGTTGCTGGCGGTCTTCGCATGCATGCCGGCCGTGTTCACCAGGTACTTCTGCATGTACGTGGTGAACGTGTAGAAGATCAGCGAGCCGCCGGCCGTGAAGCCGACCACCGTGAAGAACGCGCCCTTGTGCTGCCACACGCCGCGGATCGTGCCCGCATCCTTCTTGTCGCGCGATGCGCTCGTCGACGTCTCGTCGAGCGATTTACGCAGGTACAGCGAGATCAGCGCAGCCGCCGCACCGACCACGAACGGAATGCGCCAGCCCCACGCCTTCAGCTCGTCGCCCGACAGCGTCTGCTGCAGGATCACGAGCACGAGCAGTGCGCACAGCTGGCCGCCGATCAGCGTCACGTACTGGAACGACGCGAAGAAGCCCCGGCGGCCCTTCAGCGCCACCTCGCTCATGTAGGTCGCGCTCGTCCCGTATTCGCCGCCCACCGACAGGCCCTGGAACAAACGCGCGACCAGCAGCAGCGCCGGTGCGAGCGCGCCGATCTGCGCGTAGGTCGGCAGCACCGCGATCACGAGCGAGCCGCCGCACATCATCAGCACCGAGATCATCATCGCCGTGCGGCGGCCATGACGGTCGGCGATGCGGCCGAACAGCCAGCCGCCGATCGGACGCATCAGGAAGCCGGCCGCGAACACGCCGGCCGTGTTCAGCAGCTGGGTCGTCGTGTTGCCGCTCGGGAAGAACGCCGGTGCGAAGTACAGCGCGCAGAACGAGTAGATGTAGAAGTCGAACCACTCGACGAGGTTGCCCGACGAGGCGCCGACGATGGCGAACACGCGCCGCCGGGTGTCATGCGCGGACAGCGCAGCTTGGTCGGTCTGGACGTCCATGGGTTGGTCTGTTCCTTTTAGTGCTTTCTGGGCGAGACGGCTGGGAGCCGCCGCGTGCGGTCGCACGTGGCACCGGTTCCGGCGCACGGCGCTACGGGATTTTAGCGAAATGTAAAGTAACGGGCTTTCCGGGTTCGTCCGGATGTAGAAAAATTTTCTCCCGCCACCCGTTCGTCATATGAAAACGCCAGCCGCGAGGCTGGCGTCCGGTGCAAACTATTCCCGGTCTCGGTGCTCAGACACGCACCTCCGGCGGCACGTAGCGGCACTCGTAGCGCTTGCGCACGGTACCGGCCTCGTCGACGCTTTCCAGGAATACGTCGAACTGCCAGAGCCGCGCCATGTGCTTGAGCACTTCCTCGCTGTCGTTCGACAGATGGCGGTTGTCGGTCATGAAGTGGCGCAGCGTGAGGCTGCGGTCGCCGCGCGTGTTCACCGCCCATACCTGGATGTTCGGCTCGCGGTGATGGATGTCGTACTGACGCGACAGCGCCTGCCGCACGTATTGGTAGCCGGACTCGTCGTGGATCGCCGATACCTCGAGCGAATCGCGCATGTCGTCGTCGAGCACCGAGAACAGCCGCATTTCGCGGATCAGGTTCGGCGACAGGTACTGCGCGATGAAGCTCTCGTCCTTGAAGTTGCGCATCGCGTAGTGCATCGCCGGCAGCCACGGCGTGCCCGCGATCTCCGGAAACCACTTGTAGTCCTCTTCCGTCGGCGCCTCGCAGATCCGCCGGATGTCGCTCATCATCGAGAAGCCGAGCGCATACGGGTTGATCCCGCTGTAGTACGGCTTCGTGACGGGCGGCTGATAGACCACGTTGCTGTGCGAATGCAGGAACTCCATCATGAAGCCGTCTTCCAGCTTGCCCTGGTTGTACAGCGTATTGAGCAGCGTGTAGTGCCAGAACGTCGCCCAGCCTTCGTTCATCACCTGCGTCTGCCGCTGCGGATAAAAGTACTGGCCGATCTTGCGCACGATGCGGATCACTTCGCGCTCCCACGGCTCGAGCAGCGGCGCGTTCTTCTCCGCGAAATACAGCAGGTTCTCCTGCGGCTCCGGCGGATAGCGTTCCTCCTGCTCCTCCATCTGCTCGGGCTTCTTGCCCGGCAGCGTGCGCCACAGCTCGTTGACCTGCGACTGCAGATACGCCTCGCGCTCGCGCCGCAGCGCGGCCTCCTTCGACAGCGACGGCTTCTGCGGCCGCTTGTAGCGGTCGACGCCGTAGTTCATCAGCGCATGGCACGAATCGAGCAGTTCCTCGACGCGATCGAGGCCGTAGCGCTCCTCGCATTCGGCGACGTAGTTCTTCGCGTACACGAGATAATCGATGATCGCGTGCGCGTCGGTCCACAGCCGGAACAGGTAGTTGCCCTTGAAGAACGAATTGTGCCCGTACGCCGCGTGCGCGATGACGAGCGCCTGCATCGTCATCGTGTTCTCTTCCATCAGATACGCGATGCACGGATTCGAGTTGATGACGATCTCGTAGGCGAGCCCCATCTGGCCGCGACGATAGCTTTTCTCGGTCGCGAGGAAGTGCTTGCCGAACGACCAGTGGCGATAGTTGACCGGCATCCCGACCGACGCGTACGCATCCATCATCTGCTCGGCGCTGATCAGTTCGAGCTGGATCGGATAGATGTCGAGCTCGTACTGCTCTGCGACCTGCGAGATGTGCGTGTCGTATTCCTCGAGCAGTTCGAAGGTCCAGTCGGACGGGCACGGCAGCGGCTTGCGTTCGGCCACGTTCATACGCGCTTCCTTCTGCCCGGCAGCGGGCAAGTCGGCGGCCGGCGCCGCCGGCTCGGTCCGGCCGCTTTGCTGCGATGCGGCAGGGCCGGCCGTGTCGTCGCCGGAAGGGCGCGGCGCGTAGCCGCGCGACTCGTTGTGCAGATGGCGGGTCGTCATGACATTTCCACCTGCTTTTCGAACAATTCGCGAAACACCGGGTAAATGTCCGCAGCCGATTCGACTTTCTTCATCGCGAGATGCGGCTGCGACAACGCCAGCTGCGCGTACTCCAGCCACAGGTTCTGCTCTTCGGGCGCGACCTGGATATACGCGAAGTAACGCGTCTTGGTGAGGATATCCTCTTCCAGGATTTTGCGACACTTCGGCGAATCGTCGGTCCAGTTGTCGCCGTCGGACGCCTGCGCGCCGTAGATGTTCCATTCCGTCGGCGAGTAGCGCTCGTTCATCACCTTGCGCATCAGCTCGAGCGCGCTCGACACGACGGTGCCGCCGCTTTCGGTCGAATGGAAGAAGGTGTCTTCGTCGACTTCCTCGGCACGCGTGTGGTGACGGATGAACACGACCTCGATGCGCTCGTAGTTGCGCTTCAGGAACAGGTACAGGAGGATGAAGAAGCGCTTCGCGAGATCCTTGCGCTGCTCGTCCATCGAGCCCGACACGTCCATCAGGCAGAACATCACGGCCTGGCTCGACGGTTGCGGCTGCTTCACGCGGTTGATGTAGCGCAGGTCGAACGGATCGATGAACGGAATCCGCCAGATGCGCCCCTTCAGATGATGGATCTCGGCCTCGAGCGTCGCGATTTCCGCGCGGCGGTCTTCCGGGTCGATCTTCAGCGCCTCGAGCTGCGCCTCCAGCTCGCGCAACTCGTTGACGAGCGGAGAGCCGAGCGCGATGCGCCGGCCGAGCGCGCTGCGCAGCGAGCGCACGACGTCGATGTTGTTCGGCGTGCCTTCCGCCGACCAGCCCGCGCGCACGTTCTTCCAGCTCGGCACCGTCAGCAGGTGCGTCTTCACGAGGCGCGGCAGTTCGAGATCGTCGAAGAAATACTGCATGAATTCGTCGCGCGACAACTCGAACACGAAGTCGTCCTGCCCTTCGCCCTCGTTGCTCGCCTGACTGCCGCCGCCGCCCGAGCCGCCCTGCGGACGCGGAATCTTGTCGCCGCGCACGTAGTCTTCGTTGCCCGGGTGCACGTATTCGCGACGCCCGCCAGGCGCATGCCGGAAATTCGGTTCGGCGATGTCCTTGCGCGGAATCGTGATGCTTTGCGTGCTCTGGATATCCTTGATGCTACGGTCGCGCACCGCGTCGGACACGGCACGACGAATGTAGTTCTTGACGCGACGCAGAAAGCGTTCGCGGTTGGCGATGCTCTTGTTCTTGCCGGCCAGCCTGCGGTCGATGATTTGATGAAGCACTCCCGGTCTCCCGCTCGAAATTCGATCTGCCGGGGCACTCGCCGCGCATGCCGTCTGCCGTCATGCGGGCGGCGCCTCTGAAGGTGCCCGTACGGACTCGCCGTACGGGCGCGGTACCGCGCGCGTCATGACGACTTGCGCACGCGCAGGTACCAGTCGCAAAGCAGCCTCACCTGCTTCGGCGTATAGCCCTTCGCGACCATCCGGTTCACAAAGTCCTCATGCTTGCGTTGCTCCTCCGCCGACCCCTTCGCGTTGAACGAAATGACCGGCAACAGTTCCTCGGTATTCGAGAACATCTTCTTCTCGATCACGACGCGCAACTTCTCGTAGCTCGTCCACACCGGGTTCTTCCCGGCGTTCGCCGCCCGCGCGCGCAACACGAAGTTCACGATCTCGTTGCGGTAATCCTTCGGATTGCTGATCCCGGCCGGCTTCTCGATCTTCTCCAGTTCCGCATTCAGCGCGGCGCGGTCGAAGCTTTCGCCCGTATCGTGATCGCGGAATTCCTGATCCTGGATCCAGAAGTCCGCATACGTGACGTAGCGGTCGAAGATGTTCTGCCCGTACTCCGAATACGATTCGAGGTAAGCCGTCTGGATCTCCTTGCCGATGAAGTCCGCATAGCGCGACGCGAGCACGTCCTTCACGAACGACAGGTATTTCTGCTCGGTCTCCGGGGGGAACTGCTCGCGTTCGATCTGCTGTTCGAGCACGTACATCAGGTGCACGGGGTTCGCCGCGACCTCGCTCGAATCGAAGTTGAACACGCGCGACAGGATCTTGAACGCGAAGCGTGTCGACACGCCCGTCATCCCTTCGTCCACGCCGGCGTAATCGCGATACTCCTGATACGACTTCGCCTTCGGATCGGTGTCCTTCAGGTTTTCGCCGTCATACACCTGCATCTTCGAGAACAGACTCGAATTCTCCGGCTCGTGCAGGCGCGACAGCACCGAGAACTGCGACATCATCTTCAGCGTGCCCGGCGCGCACACGGCTTCGGCCAGCGACGAATTGCGGATCAGCTTCTCGTAGATCTTCGTCTCTTCCGACACGCGCAGGCAGTACGGCACCTTCACGACGAAGATCCGGTCGAGCAGTGCCTCGTTGTTGCGGTTGTTGCGGAATGCCTTCCACTCCGACTCGTTCGAGTGCGCGAGGATCACGCCGTCGAACGGAATCGCGCCGAATCCTTCGGTGCCCTTGAAGTTGCCTTCCTGCGTCGCGGTCAGGAGCGGGTGCAGCACCTTGATCGGCGCCTTGAACATTTCGACGAATTCGAGCAGGCCCTGGTTCGCCAGGCACAGGCCGCCCGAATAGCTGTACGCATCGGCATCGTCCTGCGCGTACTGTTCGAGCTTGCGGATGTCGACCTTGCCGACGAGCGACGAGATGTCCTGGTTGTTTTCGTCGCCAGGCTCCGTCTTCGCGATGCCGATCTGCCGAAGGATCGACGGAAAGCGGCGCACCACGCGGAACTGGCGGATGTCACCGTTGTATTCGTGCAGGCGCTTGACGGCCCACGGACTCAGGATGCTCTTCAGGTAGCGGCGCGGAATGCCGTATTGCTCTTCGAGGATCGGGCCGTCCTCGTCGTAGTCGAACAGCCCGAGCGGCGATTCGTTGACGGGCGAACCCTTCAGCGCATAGAACGGCACGCGCTCCATCAGTTGCTTCAGACGCTCGGCGATCGACGACTTGCCGCCGCCCACCGGCCCGAGCAGGTAGAGAATCTGCTTCTTTTCTTCGAGCCCTTGCGCAGCGTGGCGGAAGTACGCGACCACCTGCTCGATCACTTCCTCCATTCCGTAGAACTCACGGAACGCGGGATAGACCTTGATAACCTTGTTCGCGAAGATCCGCGACAGGCGCGGGTCGTTGCGGGTATCGACTTGTTCCGGTTCCCCGATTGCAGCCAGCATGCGTTCGCCAGCCGTGGCGTACGCTGACGGATCGTTCTTGCAGAGCGCGAGGTACTCCTCCAGCGAGAACTCTTCCTCTCGCGTTTTTTCGAAGCGGTTCGCGAAGCTGCTGTAAATATCCATGCTACCTCCCTCGCCTGAGTCTGAAGACGTGCCTGCCTTCTATGACTGCGCAGAAGCAAGCGCGTTCGAATTCATCCTAAACCCTTTCTTATTTTTTTTCACGAACTCTTCGTATGAAGTTCGTCATTCTCGACAACACCGCTTGGACAACGCATTTCGACGCTTTACAATCGATCTCCCGAGCCGCAGAAACTGCATCCTCCGCGTCTCGTCGAGCATCGGAACGTCTCGTGCGTTGGATGCCTCCGCCGTCGTCGCCGCGCCCTTCACTCTCCCCTTCATCCCTAGACGTTCGAGCAGACGTTTTCGACGACACGCTGCGCGCACCGTTACAAATTTTTCTCGCATCGTCCGGAGATACCCGTAGCGCGGATGCGCACATGCAACGCGCGGCGACGCACGCACGTTCACGCGCGCTGTCACATTTCACCGATCGCCGAAACGACGACGCCCGCATGTCGCGGGCGTCGTGTGCTGCCAAATGGGGATAGATGCGCGGTGCGCGCGACTCAGAACGTTTCCCAGTCGTCGGCGCCGGCAGACGCAGCCACCGGTGCGGGTGCAGCGGCCGCCGGCTTGCGCTTCGGCGCAGCGTCGCGATCGTTGCGCGCCACGGCCGGTGCGGGTGGCGATACCGGCACGACTGCCGGCGCGGCCACCGCGCGCGGCGCCTGACGCGCAACGGCGGCTGCCGGCTTCGCCGCATCGTCGTCGATCCGGAACACCGACGCCGTTTCGCGCAGGCGCGCGGCCTGCTCGTCGAGCGATTGCGCGGCGGCCGCCGCTTCCTCGACGAGCGCGGCGTTCTGCTGCGTGACCTCGTCCATCTGTGCGACCGCGCGCGCGACCTGGTCGATGCCGCCGCTCTGCTCCTCGGAGGCCGCCGCGATCTCGCCCATGATGTCCGTCACGCGCTGCACCGCACTGATCACGTCGCTCATGGTGCGCCCGGCTTCGTCGACCAGCGTCGAGCCGGTCCGGATGCGCTCCACCGACGCGTCGATCAGCGCCTTGATCTCCTTGGCCGCGCTCGACGAACGCTGCGCGAGGCTGCGCACCTCGCCCGCGACGACCGCGAAGCCGCGGCCTTCCTCGCCGGCGCGCGCGGCTTCGACCGCCGCGTTCAGCGCCAGGATGTTGGTCTGGAACGCGATTCCCTCGATGATCGCGATGATGTCCGCGATCTTCGCCGAGCTGTCGTTGATCTCGCCCATCGTGCCGACCACCTGGCCGACCACCGTATTACCCTTGTTTGCAATCTCCGACGCGTTCGCGGCCAGCGAGCTTGCTTGCCGCGCATTGTCCGCGTTCTGCTTCACAGTGCCGGTCAGCTGCTCCATGCTCGACGCGGTTTCCTGCAGCGCGGACGCCTGCTCTTCCGTGCGCGACGACAGGTCGATGTTGCCGGCGGCGATCTGGCGCGCCGCGGTCGCGATCGACTCGCTGCCGCCGCGCACGGTGCGCACCGTGTCGACCAGCCCGCGCTGCATCTTCGCGAGACCGTCGAGGAGCTGGCCCATTTCGTCGCGCCGCTGCACCACGATCGAGCGGCGCAGGTCGCCCGCGGCGATCGCGTCGAAATGCGCGAGCGCGTCCGCGAGCGGACGGCCGATCGCACGGCTGAGCGTCAACCACGACAGCACCGCAGCAACCAGACCAGCCGCCAGCAGCACGATCGACACCACGCGCAGCGTATCGAACGTCGCTTCCGAATGATCGAAGCTCGACTGCCCGGCGCTGAACTGGAAATTGCGCAGCGCCTCGCTCGCCACCGAGAGATCGTTGTAAAGCGTCTGGAGTTGCTTGGCGCCTTCGCCGATCCGGTCGTGGTCGCCCGTCGCGACAAGGCCGCCGAACGCGTCGCAACCGCGCTGTAGCGCCTGCCGCTTCGCGGCGACGTCCTGCGCGAGACGATCCTCGTCCGCATCGCGCGGCAGCGCAAGGTACTTTTTCCACCACACATCGGACTGTGCGCGCATCGCGCGGCTACGCTCCACCGCCGCAGCCGATTCCGGCGTCCCCACCAGCAGCGCGGCGCGATCGAGCGCCAGGCGCTCGCGCGCCGCGTACATTTCGGCCACGGCCACGTCGACCGCGCTCGGCATCTGGTTCGTGAAAATCTCGCGCGTCGCGTCGTTCGAACGCGTCATCCCGTACACGCCCAGCACGCCGATCACCCCCAGCAGTATCGCGAGAAACGCCATCGTCAAACCGATGCGTGCACGTATCGTCAGGTTTCCGATCACCATCATTGTTCCTGTATTGCGTCGTCATGAACGGGCAAGGCCCATTTTTCGAAACAGCGTTTCGTCCTGATGTATTTACGACCGGATGTTGCGCAGCTTGATGGTATTTACGTCATTTTTTTCAGCAATTCGTTAGTTCATTACAGATTTCTGAACAATGGGGTCGAAGCATCGCAGGCCCGCCTCGCGAAAGCGCGTGGCAGGCATCTCGATCGGGCAATCGGGGGAAAATGGCCGGCGCCTGCTTCCGCATGCGCCGGCCGGGATGCGCGATCCAGCCCTATTCGGCCAGTTCGGCGAGGGTAGGAATCGACGGCTGCGCGCCTGCGCGCGTGACCGACAGCGCCGCCGCACGTTGCGCGAAGCGGATGGCCGTGTCGATGGCCTCGCCCGCCGCGAGCCGCGCGGCGAAACCGCCGATGAAGGTATCGCCGGCCGCGGTCGTGTCGACTGCCTTGACGACGGGTGCCGGATAATGGCGCGCCGCGCCGTCGGCCGTCAGCGCGAACACGCCGCGCGCGCCGAGCGTGATCAGCACGTTGCGCGCGCCGGCCGCGTGCAGCGCACGCGCTGCGGCTTCCGCCTCGGCCGGATTGCGCACCGGCAGCCCGGTCAGCGCGGCTGCTTCCACTTCGTTCGGGATCAGGTAATCGACCAGCGGCAGCCAGCCGTCCGGCAGCGGCGCCACGGCCGGCGCCGGATTGAGCACCACGGTGCAGCCGAGCCGCCGCCCGGCCGACAGCCCCGCGAACACGGCGTCCGGCGGCGTCTCGAGCTGGCAAATCAGCACGTCGGTCGCGGCAAGCGCGGCCTCGTGCCGCGCCACCGTATCGGTCGTCACTTCGCCATTGCCGCCCGCGACGATAACGATCGCGTTCTGGCTCGCGTCGTCGACGACGATCAGCGCGACACCGGTCGACGCCGTCGCGCTCGTCGCGAGCCGCGAGCAGTCGATGCCTTCGGCCTCGAGGCCGGCCCGCAGCGCGGTACCGTGCGCATCCGCGCCGACGCAGCCGATCATCACGACCTGCGCGCCGAGCCGCGCCGCCGCGACGGCCTGGTTGCCGCCCTTGCCGCCCGCGGCCTGCGCGTACGCATGGCCGGCAAGCGTTTCGCCCGGCAGCGGCAGCCGCGGCGCCCGTACGACGAGATCCATGTTGAGGCTGCCGACCACCGTCACGCGGCCGGCGCCCGCCGCACGCGCCGTCATGGGCGACCGCCCGGCGCGGCCGGCTCGCGGTAGATCGCCGTCGATTCGCGCAGCACGAGGCGCGGCGACACGACGCGACGACGGCTCGGCGCGGCCGTCGAGCCGCCGCCGATCCGCTCGATCAGCGTCTGCGCGGCCATTTCGCCGAGCGCGCGCACCGACTGGCCGACCGTCGACAGCGCCGGATACGTGTAGCGGGAGAATTCGATGTCGTCGAAGCCGATGATCGAGCAGTCGTCCGGCACGCGCATGCCGCGCTCGGCCGCCGCGCGCAGCGCGCCGACGCCCATCAGGTCGTTGCCCGCGAAAATCGCGCTGGGATGCACCGACTCGAACAACCGCGATGCCGCGTGGTAACCGCCGAGGCACGAAAAATCGCTTTCCGCGATCGCGCCCGGCACGATGTCGATCCCGCGCTCCGCCATCGCACGGATGAAGCCGTGCACGCGCATTGCGCTGACGGCCGTGTCGGTCGGCCCGGTGATGCAGCCGATCTTCGCGTGCCCGAGTTCGAGCAGGTGACGCGTCGCCAGGTAGGCGCCGCGTTCGTGGTCGATCTGCACGAGGTCGGCCGCGAGCCCCTCGATGTTGCGGTCGACGACGACGAGCGGCGCATGCGCGTCCGCAAGCGTCTGCGCGAGCACCGTGTCCTCGCCGGCCGACGCGACGATCAGCCCGTCGATGCGCTTTTCCTGCAGCACGCGCAGGTAGTTGCGCTGCTTCACGGGATCGTCGTCCGAGTTGCAGAAGAACACGCAATAGCCGTTGGCCGCGCACTGGTCCTCGATGCCGCGCGCAAGCTCCGCGAAGTACGGATTCGTGCTGTTCGGCACGACGAGGCCGATGGTCGCCGTCGAGCGCGCCTTCAGCGAGCGCGCCACGGCCGATGGCACGTAATTCAGCTCGCGGATCGCGCCCTCGACCTTCGCACGCACATCCGCGGACACAGGCCGCGAATTGTTCACCACGTGCGAGACGGTCGTAAACGACACGCCCGCCATGGCTGCCACATCCTTGATCGTCGCCATTTCCCGTTTCTCTCTGGTCTGCTTTCCGTGTAGTAGTTCTACCGGGCGCGCGCGCGCCGGCTGCGATACGTGTCGAGCACGACCGCGACCACGATCACCGCCCCGGTGATGATCCGTTTGGTCGGCTCGTTCGCGCCGATCTGCGCCAGCCCCGCGGCCAGCACGGAGATGATCAACACGCCGAAGAACGTGCTGATCACCGAACCGCGCCCGCCCATCAGGCTCGTGCCGCCAATCACGACGGCTGCGATCACCTGCAGCTCGACGCCCGCGCCCGCGTTCGGATCGGCGGCCTCGAGCCGCGAGATCTGGAACAGCGACGCGAGCCCCGCGAGCGCGCCCATCAGTGCGAATACGACGATTTTATACGGACGCGGGTTAACCCCGGCAAGCCGTACCGCCTCTTCGTTCGTGCCGATTCCGACGAGATAGCGTCCGAATACGGTGCGCGTCAGGACGAACTGTGCCGCGATCATCACCGCGACCGCGATCAGGAACGCCGGCGAGATGCCGAGCGCGATCGGGTTCGACAGGAAATCGAACGCGTCGCCGATGTAGGCCGTGCGCGAATTCGTCAGCTGGTATGCGACGCCGCGCGCGGCCTCGAGCACGCCAAGCGACACGATGAACGACGGAATCCGCCAGCCGACCGTGATCGCGCCCGTCAGCGAGCCCGTCGCGGTCGCGACCGCGATCCCGATCAGCGCGGCCGGCAGCGGCCCCCACTGCCATTTCAGCGCGGCCACGCTGACCATCGACGCGGCCAGCGCGAGCACCGAGCCGACCGACAGGTCGATGCCGGCGATGATCAGCACGAAGGTCATCCCGACCGACATCACGACGAGATCGGGGATCTGGTTCGCGATCGTACTGAACGTATCGTAGGTCAGGAAATGCGAACTCAGCGCCGAAAACAGCGCGATCATCGCGGCGAGCGCGCCGGCGAGCCCGAGATAGTTCGATACGCCGAGCCGTGTGCCGGACAGCGTGCGCGCGCGGCGCCCCGTCACGGTCTGCTGCGCGCCTGCGTCGCTCGGGGATACGGGAGGCTGGGTCATTGCTGTTGTCCTGTGGTCGAAGTGCCGGAAGCCGCGCGCGGCGCGCCTTCCGCATCCGGATGCCGCACGCCGTCCGGCAGCGCTTCGCGGCCGAAGCCGGCGAACGCCGCGGCCAGCAGCGCATCCTGGGTCCAGTTGCCGCGCTCGAACACGGCGGTCATGCGGCCGGCCGACATCACGCCGATCCGGTCGCAGATCAGCATCAGCTCGCGCAGGTCGCTCGATACGACCACCAGCGCACGGCCCTCGCGGGCGAGCGCGCCCATCAGCGTGTAGATCTCGAACTTGGCGCCGACGTCGATCCCGCGGGTCGGCTCGTCGAACAGCAGCACGCCCATGTCGCGCGCGAGCCAGCGGCCGATCACGACCTTCTGCTGATTGCCGCCCGACAGTTCGCCGACCGCCTGCGCGGCGCCGTGCGTGCGGATCCGCAACGCATCGATCTGCCGCTCGGCGAGCGCCGTCTCGCGCGTCGTATCGACGATGCCGCCGCGCGCGAGCCGGTCGAGCTGGCCGAGCGAGACGTTCGACGTGACCGACTGCGACAGCAGCAGCCCTTCGCCCTTGCGGTCCTCGGTGATCAGTGCGATGCCGTGCTTCACCGCGTCGACGGGCGAGCCGATGTGCGCCGGTTTCAGCGGATCGCCGACCGCGATCATCCCGGCGTCCGGCGTATCCGCGCCGTAAATCAGCCGCAGCAGCTCGGTGCGCCCCGCGCCGATCAGCCCGGAGATGCCGAAGATCTCGCCCGAGCGCACTTCGAGCGACACGTCCTGCACGGCCGTGCCGCGCGTCATGCCCGACACGACGAGTCGCGGCGCGCCGATATGGCGCACGCCGAGATCGATGTGCTCGCCGAGCTCGCGACCGACCATCAGCGTGACGAGCCCGTCGGACGTCGTCGCGGCCATGTCGCCGACATGCACGAGCCGTCCGTCGCGCAGCACCGCGACGCGCTCGGCGACGCGCGCGAGCTCCTCGAGCCGGTGCGAGATGTAGACGATCGCCACGCCGCGCGCCTTCAGCCGGTCGATCTGCTCGAACAGCAGTTCGACCTCGCGCGCGGTCAGCATCGCGGTCGGCTCGTCGAGGATCAGCACACGACAGTCGCCGATCAGGTTGCGCGCGATCTCGACCATCTGCTGGTGGCCGATGCCGAGCGCGCCGACCGGCGTATCGGGGTCGACCGCGTCGAGCCCGACCTGCGCCATCGCGGCACGCGCGTCGTCGCGCAGCCGCGCGCGATCGATGATGCCGAAGCGTCGCGGCAGACGGTTCAGAAACAGGTTTTCGGCGACCGTCAGCGTCGGCAGCAGGTTCAGCTCCTGCATCACCATGCGCACGCCGAGCGCCTCGGCCTGCGTGCGGCTCGCCGGCGCATAGGCCTGGCCGCCGAGCTGCATCGTGCCGGTCGTCGGGTCGACGAGCCCGCCGATGATCTTCGACAGCGTGCTCTTTCCTGCGCCGTTCTCGCCCGTCAGCGCGAGCGCCTCACCCGGCGCGAGCGTCAGCGTGACGTCGGCGAGCACGGGTTCGGCGTAGGTCTTGCCCACGCCGGAGACGGACAGCACGGGAACGGCTGAACGGGAGGGTTGGAAGGTCGGTTCCATCGCGATCCTGGTTGCGGCCGCGCGCACGCGGCGCGCGGGTATGACGCTCACAAGTGCTTGCAGTGGCCGTGATCGCGCTCACTCCGGATAACGGCCGCCGGCCCGGATTCTTGAGCGCGGCGGCCGTGGCGGCGTGGCGTTACTTCGTCACGAGATCCACCGGCGTCTCGACCACGCCGGTCATGTCGGCCTGCTTGCGATGCTCGGCGATCGCCTTGAGCGCCGTGTCGATGCCGAACACGGCCTGCTTCGCCGCGTACTGGTCGGCGGTCGCGATCACCCGGCCGTCCTTCAGCATCGGCTTGATCGCGTTGATGTTGTCGTAGCCGACCACGAGCACCTTGCCCTGCTTGCCCGCCGCCCGCACGGCCGACACGGCGCCGATCGCCATGTTGTCGTTGCCGCACAGCAGCGCCCGAAGGTTCGGGTATTCGTTCAGCATCGCGGACGCGACCGCATTGCCCTTGTCGATCTCCCATTCGCCCGACTGCACCGACACGACCTTCATCCCGCCCGCCTTCATCGCATCCTGGAAGCCGGCCGTGCGCTGCTGCGCATTGGTCGTCGTCGACACGCCTTCGATGATGCCGACCTGGTCGCCCGCCTTCAGCCGCTTCGCGAGGTAGTCGCCGATCTTGCGCGCGCCCTTGCGGTTGTCGGGGCCGACGAACGGCACGTTCAGGTTCTTCGACTTCAGCACGTCGGGATCGAGCCGGTTGTCGATGTTCACGACGATGATGCCCGCGTCGACCGCCTTCTTCACGACCGGCACGAGCGCCTTCGAATCGGCCGGCGCGAGCACGATCGCATCGACCTTCGACACGATCATCTGCTCGACGATGCGGATCTGGTTCGCGGTGTCGGTCTCGTCCTTGATCCCGTTCGTGATCAGGTCGAACTGGCCGGCGTTGTGCTTCTGGTATTCCTTCGCGCCGTTTTCCATCGTCAGGAAGAACTCGTTGGCGAGCGACTTCATCACGAGCGCGACCTTCGGCTTGCCTGCCGATTGGGCATGGACGACCGGTGCGGCGACGACCGCGACGGCGGCAAGCGCGGCGGTCAGGAAGCGACGGCGAAAGCGGACATTCATACACATCTCCTGGCGACTGGCCCAAAGGGCCGGACTGTTGTTTTAATGTGAGCAAACGTTTGCGCCACACTACCCGGGCATTGGCCATCGATGCTGCTTGTCGGTACCACGGAATGGAAGCGAGGCAGACGGCCGACTGCCTGGCGCGTGCTGTCGTCGACGCGCCACCGCCGGCGGGGACGCCGGCGGAGTGAAGGCTATGCTGTACCGTTTCGGGTCGACGCGCAACCCGTCTGATCAATATTTAAGGGTTTATTCGGAGCGCGCGGTTGCGCGCTCCGATTGCGGCGCGTTACTCGGGGTGCGGCGGCGCCGCTTCGTCGCGGTCGTCCGGCGGGCGCCTGCCTTGCCCCCGAAACATCATGTGCTCGATGATCAGGCCACTTCGCGCAGTTGCGAGGCGATTTCGGCTTCGTTCAGGTGCGGTGCGAACATCTCGATCAGCCGGTATGCATACGCGCGCAGGAACGCGCCCTTGCGCAACCCGACGCGCGTCGTGCTCGCCTCGAACAGGTGCTGCGTGTCGAGCGCGACGAGCCCGGTGTCGCGCTGCGGATCGAAGGCCATCGCCGCGACGACGCCGATCCCCATCCCGAGCTCGACGTAGGTCTTGATCACGTCCGCGTCGATCGCGGTCAGCACGACGTCGGGCACGGCGCCGGCCTGCGCGAATGCCTGGTCGATGTGCGAGCGGCCCGTGAAGTCCTGGTCATACGTGATGATCGGGTACTCGGCGATTTCGTCGAGCGTCAGGTTCTCGCGGCCGACGAGCGGATGCCCCTTCGGCACGACGACCGTGTGGTGCCACGAATAGCACGGGAACGTGACGATGTCCGGATAGCGGTCGAGCGCCTCGGTCGAGATGCCGAGATCGGCTTCGCCGTTCAGGATCATCTGCGCGATCTGCTGCGGGCTGCCCTGTCGCAGCGCGAGATGCACCTTCGGGAACACGTCGGTGAACTGGCGGATCACCTTCGGCAGCGCGTAGCGCGCCTGCGTGTGCGTCGTCGCGACGACGAGGTGGCCGCTGTCCTGGTCCGCGAACTGGCGCGCGACCCGGCGCAGGTTTTCCGCGTCGAGCAGCATCCGCTCGATCAGCTGGTGCACGGCCTTGCCGGGCTCCGTGAGCCCCGTGAGCCGCTTGCCGCGCCGGATGAAGATGTCCACGCCCAGTTCATCCTCGAGATCCTTGATCTGCTTCGACACGCCCGACTGCGACGTGTACAGCACGTTCGCGACTTCCGTCAGGTTCATGTTCTGGCGCACGGCTTCGCGCACGAAACGCAATTGCTGAAAATTCATGGGTATGCCTCTTGGGCTGTCGTTGTTCGAATGTGGATCCGGAGCGGTATCCGCCCTCTTCTCTTTACCGGGCTCGGGCGTCAGTGTGCGGGAAATACGCGGACCGCGCGCGGCACGGCCGTCGCGCCGTCGCCGACCTGCAGCGCGAGCGCGCGCCACGCGTCGCGATCGAGTTCCGCTTCGAGTGCGCCGCCCGTGCGGGCCTCGAGCTCGACGCGCACCGAGCCGCCGAGCGGGATCACGCGGCGCACGTCGACCGCGATGCCGTCGCGATGGCCGTCGCCGGCCGGCCACAGCTGCAGGTCGTGCGGTCGCACGTACGCGTTCGCGGGGCCCGCGAAATCGGCGTCGACCGCGATCGGCGCAGCCGCCCCCTCGGCGACGAAGCCGCGCCCGGCGACCGTGCCGGGCAGCCGGTTCGCTGCGCCGAGAAACTCGTAGACGAACGCGCTTTGCGGATGATCGTAGACGTCCTGCGGGCTGCCGACCTGCTCCACGTGGCCGCGGTTCAGCACGACGATCCGGTCGGCCACTTCCAGCGCCTCTTCCTGGTCGTGCGTGACGAAGATCGTCGAGATGTGCAGGTCGTCGTGCAGGCGCCGCAACCAGCCGCGCAGTTCCTTGCGCACCTTCGCGTCGAGCGCGCCGAACGGCTCGTCGAGCAGCAGCACCTTCGGCTCGACCGCGAGCGCACGGGCCAGCGCGATCCGCTGGCGCTGGCCGCCCGACAGCTCGGACGGGTAGCGCTGCGCGAGCCAGTCGAGCTGCACGAGCTTCAGCAGCTCGTGCACCTTCTCGCGGATCACGGTTTCGGACGGCCGTTCGCGGCGCGGCTTCACGCGCAGCCCGAACGCGACGTTCTCGAACACGGTCATGTGGCGGAACAGCGCGTAATGCTGGAACACGAAGCCGACCTGGCGATCGCGCGCGCCGACCGACGCGACGTCGAGCCCCTGCAGCACGACCTGGCCGGCGTCCGCGTGCTCGAGGCCCGCGATCACGCGCAGCAGCGTGGTCTTGCCGCAGCCCGACGGCCCGAGCAGCGCGACGAGCTCGCCCGGCGGAAAGTCGAGCGACACATCGTCGAGCGCGGTGAAATCGCCGAAGCGCTTCTGAAGGTGACGGACGGTAATACCCATTCTGGTTGCCTCTTTACGATTTCGACGAAATGGCGGCGACGGGGCCGGCATGAGCGGGAACGTCATCGCGTGCGCCGGCCAGTTCGGCGGCGAGGTGACGTTCGGCGAGCAGCTTCAGCGCGAGCGTGACGAGCGCGAGCAGCGCCAGCACCGACGCCACCGCGAACGCCGCCGCGAAGTTGTATTCGTTGTACAGGATCTCGACGTGCAGCGGCATCGTGTCGGTCACGCCGCGGATGTGGCCCGACACGACCGACACCGCACCGAACTCGCCCATCGCACGCGCATTGCACAGGATCACACCGTACAGCAGGCCCCACTTCACGTTCGGCAGCGTCACGCGCCGGAAGATCTGCCAGCCCGATGCGCCGAGCACGCGCGCGGCCTCTTCCTCGTCGGTGCCCTGCGCCTGCATCAGCGGAATCAGCTCGCGCGCGACGAACGGAAACGTGACGAAGATCGTCGCGAGCACGATGCCCGGCACCGCGAAGATGATCTGCACGTCGTGGTCCTGCAGCCACGGCCCGAGCCAGCCCTGCGCGCCGAACAGCAACACGTAGACGAGGCCCGAGATCACCGGCGACACGGAGAACGGCAGGTCGATCAGCGTGGTCAGCAACGCCTTGCCGCGGAATTCGAACTTCGCGATCGCCCACGATGCGCACACGCCGAACACGAGGTTCAACGGCACCGCGATCACGGCGACGGTCAGCGTCAGCTTGATTGCCGACCATGCGTCGGGATCGGCGAGCGATTCGAGATAGAAGCCGACGCCCTTGCGCAGCGCCTCGAAGAACACCGCGGCGAGCGGCACGACGAGGAAGAACGCAAGGAACGTCAGCGCGACGCCGATCAGCAGCCAGCGCACGGCTCGCGGCTCGCTGACGGGGTCGAGCTGCTTCGCGGCGCGCACGCGCGCGACGGACGGGTCGTTCAGCACGGCGTTGGACTCCTGGGTCATTGCTGGCCTCCTGCTGCTGCGGCAACGGTGACGGTCGCCGGCGCGGGGCCGCTCGCGCCCTTGCTCGTGCGGCGCTGCAGATACCACTGCAGCGAGTTGATCAACAGCAGCATCAGGAACGACACGACCAGCATCACGACCGCCAGCGCGGTCGCGCCCGCATAGTCGTACTGCTCGAGCTTCGTGATGATCAGCAGCGACGTGATCTCGGATTTCATCGGCACGTTGCCGGCGATGAAGATGACCGAGCCGTACTCGCCGAGCGCGCGCGCGAACGCCAGCGCGAAGCCGGTGAGCAGCGCCGGCAGCACGGCCGGCAGCACGACGCGGCGGAACGTCAGCCAGCGCGATGCGCCGAGGCATGCGGCGGCCTCTTCCTGCTCGCGCTCGAAATCCTCGAGCACCGGCTGCACGGTGCGCACGACGAACGGCAGCCCGATGAAGGTCAGCGCCACCAGCACGCCGATCGGCGTGAACGCGATCTTGATGCCGAACGGCGCGAGATACTGGCCGACCCAGCCGTTGGTCGCATAGACGGCCGCGAGCGAGATGCCGGCGACCGACGTCGGCAGCGCGAACGGCAGATCGACGATCGCGTCGACGAGGCGCTTGAACGGGAACGTGTAGCGCACCAGCACCCACGCGACGAGAAAGCCGAACACGGCGTTGATCAATGCGCCGCCGAGCGCGGCGGAGAACGTCAGCCGGTACGACGCGAGCACGCGCGGCGACGCGACGGCGGTGACGAACTGGTCCCACGACAGCGTCGCGGTCTTCAGGAACGTGGCGGCGAGCGGAATCAGCACCACGAGGCTCAAATAGGCCACCGTGATGCCGAGCGTCACGCCGAAACCGGGCAGCGCGCTCGGCTTGCGAAAGGTGTACGTCGTCATCGGATGCTCTTGCTGGGTCGTTGCTGCTCATGGGCCCGACGCAAACGCCGGCGCGGGGAGTCGCGCCGGCGGGCCGTCGGGGATGCGGCGCGCTCTCGTGGCGCGCCGCTGTCGTTATGGCTTGTTGCTGCGTGGCGTTACTGCGGCTTGTAGATCGAGTCGAACACGCCGCCGTCCGCAAAATGCGTCTTCTGCGCATTCGTCCAGCCGCCGAACGTGTCGTCGACCGTGTACAGCTTCAGCTTCGGGAACTGCTTCGTCAGCTCCGCCGGCACGTTCTTCGAGCGCGGGCGGTAGTAGTTGCGCGCCGCGATTTCCTGGCCCTGCGGGCTGTACAGGAAATTCAGGTAGGCCTCGGCCAGCTTGCGCGTGCCCTTCTTGTCCACCACCTTGTCGACCACCGCGACGGGCGGTTCGGCCAGGATGCTCACCGACGGCACGACGATCTCGAACTTGTCCGTGCCGAATTCCTTGATCGACAGGAACGCCTCGTTTTCCCACGCGATCAGCACGTCGCCGATCCCGCGCTGCACGAAGCTCGTCGTCGCGCCGCGCGCGCCCGAGTCGAGCACGCCCGCGTTCTTGTAGAGCTTCGTCACGAATTCCTTCGCGCTCTGCTCGTTGCCGCCCGGCTTGTGAACGGCGTATGCCCATGCGGCCAAATAATTCCAGCGCGCGCCGCCCGACGTCTTCGGGTTCGGCGTGACGATCGAGATGCCCGGCTTGGTCAGGTCGTCCCAGTCCTTGATCCCTTTCGGGTTGCCCTTGCGCACCAGGAACACGATCGTCGACGTGTACGGCGATGCGTTGTCCGGCAGGCGCTTCTGCCAGTCCTTGTTGACGAGCCCCTTGTTGGCGATCGCGTCGATGTCGTAGGCGAGCGCCAACGTCACGACGTCGGCCTGCAGGCCGTCGAGCACCGAGCGCGCCTGCGCGCCCGAGCCGCCGTGCGACTGCTTGAAGTTGACCGTCTCGCCCGTCTTCGCCTTCCACTCCTTGCCGAACGCCTGGTTGAAGTCCTGATACAGCTCGCGCGTCGGGTCGTAGGACACGTTCAGGAACGTCGTATCGGCCTGGGCGTGCGTCGCCACGCCCAGCGCTGCCGCCGCGCCCAGCGCGAGTGTTGCGATCAGGCGGCCCACTCCGCCCACCAGCCCCGTATTGCGCTTCGCCATCCTTGGTTCTCCAGTGTTGTCGGTCTTGCGATGTCGGGCCAGTCTAGCGAACGGGCTACATGATTAAAAATAATCGTTCTTCATTTTTTAATACTCAAAAGTGCTAACGCAGACGGGACGGACGGTTGCGGCGGACAAACCGGCGTCCGGGCGTCGCGAAATCGCGCCGGAACCGGCGCGATCGCGTCGAACCTCAAGTAACACTTGAAATTCGCGAAGTACTGTATAAAAATACAGCTCACTGTCTATCCATACAGTTCAGCCATGACCAAACTCACCGCCCGTCAGCAGCAAGTGTTCGACTTGATCCGCCGCGCGATCGAGCGCTCCGGTTTCCCGCCCACGCGCGCCGAGATTGCGGCAGAGCTGGGTTTCAGCTCGCCGAACGCGGCCGAGGAACACCTCCGTGCGCTTGCGCGCAAGGGTGTGATCGAGCTGGCCGCCGGCGCGTCACGCGGCATCCGCCTGCTCGGCATCGACGACGCCCCGCACCAGTTCACGCTGCCGCACGCCGGCCTGATGCAACTGTCGCTGCCGCTCGTCGGCCGCGTGGCGGCCGGCAGCCCGATCCTCGCGCAGGAGCACATCTCGCAGCATTACGCGTGCGATCCCGCGCTGTTCACCAGCAAGCCCGATTACCTGCTGAAGGTGCGCGGCCTGTCGATGCGCGACGCCGGCATTCTCGACGGCGACCTGCTCGCCGTGCAGAAGCGCACGGAAGCGAAGGACGGCCAGATCATCGTCGCGCGCCTCGGCGACGACGTCACGGTCAAGCGCCTGATGCGCCGGCCCGGCGGCCTCGAGCTGATCGCGGAGAACCCGGATTACGAAAACATCTTCGTCAAGGCCGGCAGCGCGGAATTCGCGCTGGAAGGCATCGCCGTCGGGCTGATCCGCTCGGGCGAACTCTGACAATCGGTCTCGCTGAGGAGAACATCATGGAACGCCTTTCCCGTCTGCTGCCTTTCCGTCAATTCGGCCGCCTGCGTCACCTGCGCGGCCGCACGCCCTGCGCGCCGCTGTCCGCCACGGCGCCCGTGGTGAGCCAAGAAGTCGCAGTTGAACGGCAGGCGTCGCTGCTGCCGTCAGCGCTTCCCGCGTTCGCGCGGGTTTCGCTGAACGCCGGCCTGAATCACGCGGAGCCGGCGCGCCGTGCGCCCGTGCGCGTCTATCACGGCCGGTCGCGCCTGATCATGGTCGGGACGATCGATGCCGTGTGCCGGATGATCGATCGCTGCATCGCCGAGGAACGATCGGCCACGCACGGCGGTCTCTGATTGCGGAACCTGTCCGCACCGGAGGCATCGTGACTGGATCTTCGGGCCGCGCGTGGCGGCTCAAGCCCTTGCTGATTGTCGTGCTGGCCGTCGCCGTCCTGATGGCGATCGGTTACGCGTACGCATCGCCGTACGTCGCGCTCGGTCGCCTGAAATCGGCGATCGACGCGCGCGATGCGCAAGCGGTCAGCGAATATGTCGATTTTCCGTCGCTGCGCATCAGCCTGAAGCAGCAGGTGACGGAAGAGTTGATGCGCCGGATCGACGCGGTGAAGAAGGACAATCCGTTCGCGGTGATTGGCGCGCTGATCGGGTCTGCGTTGATCGGCCCGCTGGTCGATGCCTATGCGACACCGGAAGGTGTAGCGGCGCTGATGAGCGGCGTTCCCCCGCGCGGCAATCCGGGCGAACGGCCGCCCGAATGGTCGGGCCCGCCATCAGGCGCTGCGCCTGGCAACGCACCGGCCGCGCCGCCGGTCAATCCGGCGAACGCACCCGCGCCGAGCGGCAATGCCCCCGCGTCGGCCGCAGCTACGCCCGCCATCGCGCCCGCCAGCTCCGGGGAGGCGGGTCATCCGCAGCAAACGAGCGCCGGCTACCGGAATATCGATGAATTTGTCGTGACCTACCAGCGCCGCGCCGACGGCACGCGCTATGCGGCGATCTTCCACCGCTTCGGCTTGTTCTCGTGGAAGCTGTCGGCGATCGACCTGCACGCCTGAGCGGCCGCACTCGGCGTAGCTGCCGCTAGCGGCACGGCACGCGGCCGGCACGAATCGCAGTACGACCCGGCCGGTCTCACGATCATTGCATTACTTGCCGCTCGCGGTGGCCGCTTCGCGTTCGCGTGCGATCTCGGCCTTTTGCTCTTCCGCCGACGAACATGCGACCAGAATGCTGCAGTTCACGCGATCGAGCAGTTGCGTGTTGCCCGACCCCATCCACCATCTCGACAACCCGCTACGGCACCGATGGCCGACGACGACGAGGTCGGCCTTCAATTCCGTCGCAAGATTCGCGATTTCGTCGATCGGATAGCCAAATGCGAAATGGCCTTCCGCCTGAACGCCGCGCTCGCGCAGCCAGTTCACGCCCTCCTGCAGGATCTCGCGCGCGGTTTCCTCGAAGCGGCCGCACGCGACGTCGGTCAGCAGCCCGGCGCTTTGCGCGATGCTCGAGCGCATGTCGACGACCGACAACAAATGCGTTTCCGCCTTCAGGTCCAGCGCGAGATTGGCACCGCACCGCAATGCCTTGCGTCCTTCGAGCGTGCCGTCGTAGCACAGCAGAATCTTGTTGTAGCTAGCCATGAAACCTCCCTGTCGCGACTACGTACCCTATGCACTCATCATGGTGCGCCGCAATTCCGGACGCAAGGGATGGAAAACGCTGATTCGCCACGCCGGGCGCGTCGGCGATGATGCGGTGCACGATCCGTGCGCGCATGCACCGTGCCGCGCGGGGCCGCCCTGAAGAGACGCAGCCGATGCACTAGAATGGCCCGTTCGTGCCGTCGACGTGCGTTTGCCTCGGTCATGCCCATGTGACACGCATTCATCCGATCCGTTCGCCGGCCGGCATGCCCGTCCGACCGGCCGCGAAACGCGTCCGCGTCCGCTGATTACAACGACAACCTGCCCATGTCCGTTGCACCGATCGATTTCCGGAACGTCGAAAAGCGCTATGGCGACAAGCTTGTCGTCAATGACCTGTCCTTCCACGTGCAGGCTGGCGAATGCTATGGCCTGCTCGGGCCGAACGGCGCCGGCAAGACCACCACGCTGAAGATGTTGCTCGGCCTCGCGTATCCCGACGCCGGCACCATTTCACTCTGCGGCGAGCCGGTTCCGTCACGCGCGCGACATGCGCGCCAGCGCGTCGGCGTCGTCCCGCAGTTCGACAACCTCGACCCGGACTTTACGGTCCGCGAGAACCTGCTCGTGTTCAGCCGCTATTTCGGCATGTCGGCACACGCCGCACGCGCGCTCGTGCAACCGCTGCTCGAATTCGCGAAGCTGGAAAACAAGGGCGATGCGAAGGTCGGCGAATTGTCGGGCGGCATGAAGCGCCGTCTGACGCTCGCACGCGCGCTCGTCAACGATCCCGACGTGCTGGTGCTCGACGAACCGACGACGGGTCTCGATCCGCAGGCGCGGCACCTGATGTGGGAGCGGTTGCGGTCGCTGCTCGCGCGCGGCAAGACGATCCTGATCACCACGCATTTCATGGAGGAAGCCGAGCGCCTGTGCGACCGGCTGTGCGTGATCGAGGAAGGCCGCAAGATCGCCGAAGGCGCGCCGCACGCGCTGATCGAATCGGAGATCGGCTGCGACGTGATCGAGATCTACGGGCCGGAGCCGGTCGCGCTGCGCGACGAACTGGCGCCGTTCGCGAAGCACACCGAGATCAGCGGCGAGACGCTGTTCTGCTACGTGACCGATCCCGAGCCGCTCAGTGCGCGACTCAAGGGTCGCACGGGATTGCGCTATCTGCATCGTCCGGCCAATCTGGAGGACGTGTTCCTGCGGCTCACGGGCCGCGAAATGCAGGACTGATCGATCATGGACGTACGCAACTATTCCGCCGCCGCGCCGTCCGCACCGCCACGCGAATCACGCTTCGCGATCGCGTTGCCCGCGAATGCCACCAACTGGATTGCCGTGTGGCGACGCAACTACCTCGTGTGGCGCAAGCTCGCGCTCGCCTCGTTGTTCGGCAACCTCGCCGATCCGATGATCTACCTGTTCGGGCTGGGGTTCGGGCTCGGCCTGATGCTCGGCCACGTCGACGGCGTGTCGTATATCGCGTTCCTCGCGGCCGGCACGGTCGGTTCGAGCGTGATGATGTCCGCGAGCTTCGAATCGATGTATTCGGGCTTCTCGCGAATGCACGTGCAGCGCACCTGGGAAGCGATCATGCACACGCCGCTCGCGCTGGGCGACATCGTGCTCGGGGAGATTGTCTGGGGGGCGAGCAAGGCGCTGCTGTCCGGCGTCGCGATCATGCTCGTCGCGGGCCTGCTCGGCTATGCGCGGTTTCCGTCGATGCTCGCGGCGCTGCCCGTGATCGCACTCGCCGGCCTCGCGTTCGCGAGCACGGCGATGATCGTCACCGCGCTCGCGCCGTCTTACGACTTCTTCATGTTCTATCAGACGCTCGTGCTGACGCCGATGCTGCTGCTGTCGGGCGTGTTCTTCCCGATCACGCAGTTGCCGCCGGTCGCGCAGCATGCGGCGCACATGCTGCCGCTCGCGAACGCGGTCGAACTGATCCGCCCCGCGATGCTCGGCCGGCCGGCGATGGACGTCGGCCTGCATCTCGCGGTGCTCGCCGGCTATGCGGTCGGCGGATTCGTGGTCTCCGCGTGGCTGTTCCGGCGGCGGATGATGCGCTGACGGCCGGGGCGCACGGCGACCGCGCGATGCTGCGATGAAATGGCGACGACGTTACTCGTCGTCGTCGCTCCACGGGATCTCGACGTCGGTCAGGAATGCGACGGTCGCCAGCGGACCGCCTTCCTGGCGGCCGAGCTTGCCGTCCGCGCGATGCCATTCGACGCGAAACTGCGTACCCGGATCGTCGGCGACGAGATAGACCGCGCGCAGCTCTTCCGCGTCGGCCTCGTCGACCGGACCGTCGAACGACACCAGCATCTTCTGCGGCCACAGGCCGTTCACCGGATCGTAAATGCGGTCGCCCTGCGGAATGTCGATGCTGGCCTCGACGCCGATCGTGGCGGAGGCTTCGATGATCATCGTGCCGAGTGCGTTCAGCACGGCAGTCGCCCGCGCGGAATTGGCCTGGCGGATCGCGAGATCGCCGCGCGTCAGCGCCTTTTCGAGTCGAGGATGAATCTTCGGTTGGGTCATGCGTTTTCCTGTTTGCTTCTTGTAAAGGGCACCGCGCGCGTGAAGCGGCGGCGCCGGATGAATACGACGGTCGCGCGGCGGGATCGGTCGGCGCGCGGCACTGCTGCCATCGCACAGGCCCGGTCGCCGGCAGCCGGGCATGTCGCGCCCCGCGCTCCGACCGGGCACACGCGCCGGACTTGTCCGGCCGTCGCGCCCGATCGCCGTTCCGCCCGCGTGTCCGTCAGAACCCGAACGCGATCGCGAGCAGCCCGCTCACGATCCCGAACACGACGACGAGGCCCGTGACGATCACCAGCATGTACGGCTTGAACGAGCGCGCGAGCATCGCGAGCGACGGCACGCTGATTGGCGGCAGCGTCATCAACAGCGCAGCGGCCGGGCCGACGCCCATGCCGAGCGACAGCATCGCCTGGATGATCGGCACCTCGCCGGCCGTCGGGATCACGAACAACGTGCCCGCGACCGCGAACGCGATGATCCAGCCGAGATGATTGCCGATGTCCGGGCCGATATGCGGGAACAGCCACGCGCGCGCCGCGCCGAGCAGCAGCACGAGCACGATGTATTCGGGCACGAGCCGCACGGCCATGCGTGCGAGCAGCTTCATCCAGCGGACAAACGGATTGCCCGCGGCGGCCTGCTCGGCCACCAGCGCGGCGAGTTGCGCATCGTCGATGCTGCGATCCTCGGGACGCGCGATACGGTTCAGCAGATAGCCGATCCCGAACACCATCGCGACGCCGAGCACGAGCCGCAGCGCGCTCCAGTGCCAGCCGAGCACGAAGCCCATGAACACCAGCGCGGCCGGATTCAGGACCGTGTTGCCGAGCCAGAACGCGACCGCGCCGCCCGGCGACGCGTGCCGCGCGCGGAGGCCCGCGACGACCGGCGCCGCGCAGCACGTGCACATCATGCCGGGCAGCGACAGCAGGCCGCCCGCGGCGACACTGCCGAAGCCCGTGCGGCCGAGCACGCGCGCGACCCAGTGCGCCGGCAGCAGCGCCTGCACGGCCGAACCGAGCAGCAGACCGAGCACCATGGCCTGCCAGATCGCCTTGCCGTACGCCCACGCGTAGTCGAGCGCCGCCTTCAGCGACGGCTCGGGCGCGCTCGCCGACGTGCCCATCAGGATCGACTGGCCGATCGAATGATGCTCGGCGGCGACGAACGCCTTGTTGTAATACGGGAACCATTTCACGTAGAACAGTCCCGCGACCGCGATCAGCAGGAAAGTCATCCAGCCGAGCGCCGGACTGGGTTGGGTGCGTGTGGTCGTCATCGTGTGGTGATCGTAGGGTTGTTGTCGATGTCGGCTCGCGCCGCCGCGCCGGCGGCGGGCGATGCCGGCAGTCCCGCCTGCGCGAGCGCGTCGAGCAGCGCGCGCGCCTGGTGGCGCCCGTCGGCCGCGTTCGGCCGGAAAGTGAACGTCAGTGCGCGATTCGGCTTGTCGTGCGACGAACGATAGGTGCGCGCATAGGCGGGATCGTAATGCTTGTCGATCAGCGTGCGGAACAGTTCGGTGCGCTCGTTCGCATCGATCAGTGCGCTCCAGCGCGCGACCTCTTCACGGCTGTGCAGGCCGATCAGCCGTTCGAGCTGCGCCTTGAACACTGCCGGCTCGTCGAACAGATGGGCGTAATCCTCGAGCAGGAAAGCGATACGTTCGTCGTGCGCTGCCTCGACCTGCACCCACGGCCCCGCGTGAAACGCGTCCAGCAACGCGAGCGGCAGCTGCACGAGCCCGATCTTGCGGCTTTCCGATTCGACGAACACGGGCCATGCGGGGTCGAAACGCTCGAGCGCGCCGACGAGCCTCGAATCGAAGGACTTCTGCGTCGGCTGCGGCACCCCCGGCAACGCACCGAGCAGCGAGCCGCGGTGGCATGCGAGCGCCTCGAGATCGAGCGTCTGTGCGCCTTCGTCGCGCAGCGCGTTCAGGAGCCGCGTCTTGCCGCAGCCCGTGTGACCGACGAGCGCGATGTAGCGGAACCGCGTCGGCAGCGTATCGAGCGTCGCGCATACCGAGCGGCGGTACGACTTGTACCCACCCTCGAGCTGGCGCGCCTGCCAGCCGATCAGGTTGAACCAGGTCGTCATCGAACCGGAACGCTTGCCGCCGCGCCAGCAGTAGATCAACGGCCGCCAGTTGCGCGGCCGATCGGCGAACGTGGTGTCGAGATGGCGCGCGATGTTGCGCGCGACCATCGCCGCGCCGACGCGCGTCGCCTCGTACGGCGACACCTGGCGGTACATCGTGCCGACGATCACGCGCTCCTCGTTGCTGAGCACGGGCGCGTTCAGCGCGCCGGGAATATGATCCTCGGCGAACTCGAGCGGCGTGCGCACGTCGATGATCTCGTCGAACTCGCCGGCGCGATCGAGGGTGACAATCAGGTTCTTCAATTTGGCGTCGAACAGGGGCGATGCGGCTCGGCGAGCCGCACGGGCACGGAAGGCGGATTCGCGATTATCTCATGCCCGGGCGTCTCGGGCCGTGCACGGCAACCGGCGGGGGCGACGCGCTGCTCATCACGTCGATCAGATGGTCGCGAAACGCGCGCACCGACGCGGGCAGATCGCGCCCCGCCATGGTCTGCACCTGGATGCTGCGCTCGCGTAGCTGGGGATTCGTGACGGGCAAGACGACGAAGCCGTCCGCGTCGAAACGGTCCCGCACCGATAGCAGCCCCGTGAACATCACCGCGCCGGTACGCTGCGCGTAGCGGTACATCGCCGCGGTGTTGTTGCTGGTCAGTTCCGGCTCGAGCATGAGCCCGTCGAGCACGCACGCGATGTCGATCAGCTGGCGCACCGTCGTACCGGCCTCGGGCAGCACGTGCGGATGCCGCGCGACATCGGCAAGCGACACCGAGTCGCGCGCCGCGAGCGGATGATCGCGCCGCACGAGCGCGAAGACCGGCGCACGCTCCGTGTGTTCGACACGCACGCCCTTCTCCGGCGCCAGGCTGAACGTCAGACCGATGTCGGCATCGCCGTCGCGCACGCGCCGTGTCGCCTCCGCCGGCGACACGACCCACACCGAGAAATCGACGCCCGGGTGGCGCGCCTTGAAGCCCGCGAGCGCGCCCGGCAGGAAATCGATCGCGAACCCTTCCGAGCAGGCGATCTTCAACAGGCTGCCGTGCAGCGCCTCCAATCCGCCGATTTCCTTCATCACATGCTCGGCCTCCAGCAGGCTGCGCTGCGCGAAGCCCAGCAGCCGCTCGCCGGCCTCCGACAATGCCATCCCGCGCGGCCGGCGTTCGAACAGCGGCGCGCCGAGTTCGCTCTCGAGCTTCGCGATCTGCCGGCTGATCGCCGAGACGGCCACGTGCAGCCTCGCGGATGCGTCGCTGATCGACCCCGTGCGCGCCACTTCGACGAAATACCGCAACGCAAGACCATGCAGGAAAGCCGCCATTGTTCTGTCCCCGGGCCCGTCACCGAGGCCGCTCCGCTTTGCCTTTTCGGCAAAGAAATGTTCGAAATTCGATCATTGTGACAAAAAAAACGGCTTTCTAGAATCGATCGCACTCTCGGCCGTGCGCGCCCGCACCCACCGGAAAACCGATACAGGAGACACGTCTTGAGCCGTACCGCCGCCATCCAGCACGCGCTGACCCAGTTCGAATCGGGCGCGTTCTTCACGACCCTGAGCCGCCGCGTCGGCCTGCGCACCGAAAGCCAGGACAGCGGCTCGAGCGCCGCGCTGCGCGCCTACCTGACCGACGAGATCGCGCCGGAGGCCGCGCGTCTGGGCTTCACGTCGCGCATCGTCGAGAACCCCGTCGACGGCGGCGGCCCGTTCCTGCTGGCGTCGCGCCACGAGGACGACGCGCTGCCGACCGTGCTCGTCTACGGTCACGGCGACGTCGTGCGCGGCTACGACGCGCAATGGCGCGCACCGCTGTCGCCGTGGACGCTGACCGTCGACGGCGATCGCTGGTACGGCCGCGGCAGTGCCGACAACAAGGGCCAGCACACGATCAACCTGGCCGCGCTGGCGAGCGTGCTCGCCGCGCGCGGCGGCCGGCTCGGCTTCAACGCAAAACTGCTGATCGAGATGGGCGAGGAAACGGGGTCGCCGGGCCTCGACGCACTGTGCCGCCAGGAGCGCGACGCGCTCGCGGCCGACGTGCTGATCGCGTCCGACGGGCCACGCCTCACCGCCGAACGGCCGACCGTGTTCCTCGGCTCGCGCGGTTCGGTCAACTTCAAGCTGAGCCTGCGCGCACGCGATGGCGGCCATCACTCGGGCAACTGGGGCGGCCTGCTGCGCAACCCGGCGACCGTGCTCGCGAACGCGCTCGCGAGCGTCGTCGACGCGCGCGGCGCGATCCGCGTCGCCGGGCTGCGCCCGCCGCCGATCCCGGCCGCCGTGCGCGCCGCGCTCGCCGACCTGTCCGTCGGCGGCGGCCCCGGCGATCCGGCGCTCGACGCCGACTGGGGCGAGCCGGGCCTCTCGGCCGCCGAGCGCGTGTTCGGCTGGAATACGTTCGAGATTCTCGCGTTCAAGGCCGGCAATCCCGATCACCCGGTCAATGCGATTCCGCCCGTCGCATACGCGCACTGCCAGTTGCGTTTCGTAGTCGGCACCGACTGGCAAGCGCTGCATGCGCATCTGCGCGCGCATCTCGATGCGCACGGCTTCGCCGACATCGAGATCGACGTCGAACGCGGCGCGCCGGCGACGCGCCTGCCGCCGGACGATCCGTGGGTCCGCTGGGCTGTCGCGTCGCTCGCGCGCACGACCGGCAAGAAGCCCGCGATCCTGCCGAACCTCGGCGGCACGCTGCCGAACGAAGTGTTCGCCGATACGCTGGGGCTGCCGACGCTGTGGGTGCCGCACTCGTATCCGGCGTGCTCGCAGCACGCGCCCGACGAGCACCTGCTCGCGAGCGTCGTGCGCGAGGGACTGCAGATGATGGCCGGCCTCTTCTGGGATCTCGGCGAGGCCGCGCCGCCCGTTCGCCGCGCGGCACCCGCCGCGGCCGGCGCCGCCCTGTAACGCGCTTCGCCCCTTTCTCGGGACCTGCTCACACGATGAATACGACCACCCTGACCTCGCAGGACGCCGCGCGCCCCAGCGCCGCGAAGATCCGGCGCATCATCTTCGCCGCGTCGATCGGCAATGCACTCGAATGGTTCGACTTGATCGTCTACGGCTTTTTCGCGGTGACGATCGCCAAGCTGTTCTTCCCCACGACGAGCGAGGCGACGTCGCTGCTGCTCACGCTCGGCACGTTCGGGCTCTCCTACCTGATCCGGCCGATCGGCGGCTTTGTGCTCGGCGCCTACGCGGACCGCGCGGGCCGCAAGGCATCGCTGCTGCTGTCGATCGGGATGATGATGGTCGGCACGCTGCTGATCGAGCTGATGCCGACCTATGCATCGATCGGCATCCTCGCGCCGCTCGGGATCATGCTGTCGCGGCTGATGCAGGGCTTTTCCGCCGGCGGCGAATTCGCGAGCTCGACCGCGTTCCTCGTCGAACACGCGCCGCAGCGGCGCGGCTTCATGTCGAGCTGGCAGTTCGCGAGCCAGGGCCTCGCGACACTGCTCGCATCGGGCTTCGGTGCGCTGCTGACGTCGACGCTGAGCGTCGCGCAACTCGAAAGCTGGGGGTGGCGCGTACCGTTCCTGTTCGGCCTCGCGATCGGCCCGGTGGGGCTCTACATCCGCCGCTACGTCGACGAGGGGGTCGAGTTCAAGACGCAGGCGCGCTCCGAAGCGCCCGTGCGCGAGCTGTTCGCGGACCAGAAGATGCGCGTGCTGCTGGCGATCGGGGTGCTCGTGATCTCGACCGCGATCAACTACATGGTGCTGTACATGCCGACGTATGCGATCAAGCAGCTCGGGCTGCCGGCATCGACGGGCTTCGCGGCGACGCTCGCGACCGGCTTCGTGCTGACGCTCGTCACACCGCTCGTCGGCCATCTGTCCGACCGCACCGGGCGGATCCGCGTGATGGCGGCAGCGGCCGTGCTGATGCTCGCCACCGTATGGCCGACGTTCGTGTGGCTCACGCGTCACGCGTCGTTCGCGACGATGCTCGCGGCGCTGATCTGGATCGGGCTGCTGAAGGCGACGTACTGCGGCGCGCTGCCGGCGCTAATGGCCGAACTGTTTCCGTCGCAGACCCGCGCGACCGGCCTCGCCGTCAGCTACAACACGGGCGTCACGCTGTTCGGCGGCTTTGCGCCGTTCGTGATCACATGGCTGATCAGCGCGACCGGCAATCGGCTGTCGCCGGCGCTGTACCTGATGGGTTGCGCGGTGCTGAGTCTCGTGGCACTGCTGGTCGCGCGCACGCGGTTCGGGATGCGCTGACCCTGTGGCAATGCGCGTCGGACGCGGCCCGTCGCGGCACCGTGCCGCGCGGGCCGCTCGCCGTTTACGGCGCCGGGTTCGGCTGCCGTTCGTGCAGCGCGTCGATCTCGGCGAGGATCTCGTCGGACAGCGTCACGTCGATGCTGCCGATGTTCTCCTTCAGTTGCGCGAGCGACGTCGCGCCGACCAGGTTGCTGCGCACGAACGGCCGGCTGTTGACGAACGCGAGCGCGAGCTGCGCGGGCGACAGCCCGTGCCGTTTCGCGAGCGCGACGTAGCGCGACGTCGCCTCGACGGCCTGCGGCTTGCTATAACGCTGGAAGCGCTCGAACAGCGTGATGCGCGCGCCGGCCGGACGCGCGCCGTTCTCGTACTTGCCGGACAGCCAGCCGAACGCGAGCGGCGAATACGCGAGCAGGCCGATGCCATCGCGATGCGTGAACTCGGACAGGCCGTTCTCGAACGTGCGGTTCAGCAGGCTGTACGGATTCTGGATGCTGGCGATGCGTGGCAAGCCGAGCTTCTCGGCCGCGCGCAGGAACTGCGCGACGCCCCACGGCGTTTCGTTCGACACGCCGATCGCGCGGACCTTGCCGGCCTTCACGAATTCCGCGAGCACGCCCAGCGTTTCCTCGATCGGCACCGTGTACGCGTCGTCGACCCACGGATACGCGGGGCGGCCGAACGTCGTCGTGCTGCGATCGGGCCAGTGCAGCTGATACAGGTCGACATAGTCGGTCTGCAAGCGCCTGAGGCTGCCGTCGAGCGCCTCGGTCAGGTTCTTGCGGTCGAACTGGTTGCCTTCGCCGCGAATATGACGCGGATTGTGCGGCTGCCGCGCCGGGCCCGCGATCTTCGTCGCGAGCACGATTCGGTCGCGCTGCGCCCGATGCTGCGCGAGCCAGGTGCCGATGTACTGCTCCGTGCGCCCCTGCGTATCGGGCTTCGGCGGCACCGGGTACATTTCCGCGGCATCGATCAGCGTGACGCCCTGCCCGAGCGCGTAATCGATCTGCTCGTGGGCGTCGCGTTCAGAATTCTGCTCGCCCCACGTCATCGTGCCGAGACCGATCAGGCTGACCTCGATGCCCGAATTGCCGAGTGTGCGGTATTCCATGCTGTTCCTGTCGCGTCAGTGGAAAGCAGGAACGCTATCACATTGAAACGAACGCTTCAGATGGCCGGTGCGTTCGCTTACAGGCCGCCTGCGATGTGCGGTCGACGTCGCTCATTCGGGGTAAGGCGGCCTTCGCGGGCGCGGGCGCGGCCGCGGTCCGGATCATGCCGGACGAACCGGGCCGGCGTAACGACGCCGGCCCGCTGCGTCACTGCGGCCGCTGAATGAAGCAGGTTGCCGATGCGTGCGCAACGATCTTGTCGTCCGGCGTCTTCAGCGTGCCTTCCGCCACGCCGAGCGAACGCGACAGGTGAATCACGCGTCCCTCCGCGACCAGGTCGACGTCGCGCGGCACGGGGCGCAGCATTTTCACGTGGAGGTCGACCGTGCCGTAACCGACGCCCGCGTCGAGCATCGAATGCACCGCGCAGCCCGTGACCGAGTCGAGCACCGTCGCGGCGAACCCGCCGTGCACGCCACCGAGCGGATTCAGGTGCCGGCCGTCCGCACGCGCGGACATCTTCACGTAGCCGAGCTCGACACCCAGCGGCCGCATCGGGATCGTTTCCGAGATCGACGCGAGCGGCAGATCGCCCGCCGCCGCCGCGCGCAGCAGTTCCAGACCGGACAGGGAAAGCGGATTCATCGGGTTGTCTCCTGATTGAAAGCGCGTTGCCGCGCGAGTAAGTTCTAAATTGGAACTGATTATTGACAACCGCACCGGGCTTGTCAACGCAGCCACCGCCCGTTGCAACCGAAGGCAAGTTCTATAATCGAACCCGCTCCTTCGCTGAACCGTCGCACGAGACTCGATCATGAAATGGGATGACATCGGCACGCTGAACTGTTCGGTCGCGCGCACGCTCGCCGTGCTCGGCGATCGGTGGACCATGCTGATCCTGCGCAACGCGTTTCTCGGCTGCCGCCGCTTCGATTCGTTCCAGACGCAACTGGGCCTCACGCGCCACGTCCTGGCCGAGCGGCTCGCTCGCCTCGTCGACGAAGGCGTGCTGGTCAAGCGCGCGTATCAGGAGCGCCCGCCGCGTTTCGAGTACCGGTTGACGGAAAAAGGCCTCGACCTCTACCCGGCCCTGCTCGCGCTGATGACATGGGGCGATCGCTGGAAGGACGACGGCCAGGGGCCGCCGGTGCAATTGCGTCATCGCACCTGCGGTCAGCTGATGCATGCGGTCGCGGTGTGCTCGGCATGCGGCGAGCCGCTCGATGCGCACGACGTGCAGCCGGAGCCCGGGCCCGGATGGATCGCACGCGAGGCGGCCGACTGACGCATGGCGCGTAGCGAGGGTCGAGCGCGCATGGCAGCGCCGCACGATCACGGAGCCGATGCAGATACCGCTCGACACGATGAACGTCATCACGTCGACCGCGCCGGACTATCACACGATGTCGCGCATTCACATCCGGGCGTGACCGCGCCGCCGTGTCTGCGTTACACTCACGGCCCGCTGTCTCAAAACCATTCGCTGTCCAAGATGTTGTCGCGCCAACGCCTCGCTGCTGCCTGCCTCGCCGCTTCCCTGCTCGCCACGCCCTTCGCCGCCTTCGGCAAGACGCAAACCGAATCGCTGCTGCAGCAAGCGATCGACTTCATCGCGCAACTTCTACCGGCCCCGACCCATGAGGCGCCCACAACGCAGGTCGTCGAATCTGCGTTCTCGCCCGACGGCGGTGCCGAGGCGCTCGTCCTGAAGGCAATCGGCGCCGCACGCACCTCGATTCGCGTGGCCGCTTACTCGTTCACGTCGCCGCCCGTCACGCGCGCGCTGCTCGCCGCGAAGCGGCGCGGCGTGAATGTCGCGGTCGTCGTGGACGACAAGGGCAATCGCGCGAAGAGCAGCAAGCAGGCACTGAACCTGCTCGTCAACGCGGGCATTCCCACACGCACGATCGACGCCTATGCGATCCACCACGACAAGTATGTCGTGGTCGATGCCGAGCACGTCGAGACGGGCTCTTTCAACTACAGTGCCTCGGCAGCCAGCCGCAATTCCGAAAACGTCGTCGTGGTCTGGAACAATCCGCAACTCGCGTCGCGCTACCTTGCGCATTGGCAAAGCCGCTTCGACCAGGGTACGCCGTACCGCTCGTCGTACTGACCCTTCGCGCATGCGATCACCACGCGCCGTTCGCATGCGGCGCGGCCGACGCGCATCGTTGCGTGCATTCGCGCCGTCATGTCGTCGATGATCGGTGCGCATTGCATGCCGGTCAACCTGGCCGAATGGCCTGCACACCGGGCGCGACGGCGCCGCGATCGGTGGAATCGGTTGATGAAATCAGTGGATGTCGGCCGACCGCTCCGCGATCTGCGTGGTCGCGGCACACCGGCTCGCATGCGCATGCGCATCGCTGGCCGAAGGCTTCGGTCGATCGCGAGTCCCGCCCGGCAGCGCACCGAGTACGCAGTCCGTACTGAAGGTCAGCGGGTTCTGAATCATCGGATAGAGCAGATACAGCGCCAACGCGAGATATCCCGCGTAGAGAATTCGGGCCATGGTGCGGTGGATGAGCGATTGATCTTGCCCTGTTTACGGCATCGCACCGGAGAGCTTGAGCCGCCGGGCCTCAAATTGCTTGTCCCGCAGCGACGCATGACATGTGAAGCGTTCGTGTCGCATCGACATGGCAACGCCGCACAACACGACGTGCAGCGCGATGGCGAATGCGCGATACTGTTCGGCATGCGCGGCGAGTTCGGCAAGCATGCGCCGACGGCTTTCGCACGCTCCGAGCGACATCCAGACGATCGATGACCGGCTTCGCAGCCGGGACCAGAGACAAAGGCCAATGCAGATTGCTTCCAAACCGGTCGACGAGGCGGCCCGGCTCGAGACGCTTCATTCGTTGTCGATCCTCGACACGCCACCGGAAGAACGGTTCGACCGCCTCACGCGCCTGGCGCGCCGGCTGTTCGACGTTCCGATCGCACTCGTCAGCCTCGTCGACGAGAATCGCCAGTGGTTCAAGAGTCATCCGGGCCTCGACGCCACGCAGACCTCGCGCGACGTCTCGTTCTGCGCACATGCGCTGCTCGCCGACGAAACGATGGTGATCCAGGACGCGCGCAACGACGATCGCTTCCACGACAATCCGCTCGTCACCGGCCAGCCCGGCATCCGCTTCTATGCGGGCCGGCCGCTTGCCGCGCCGAACGGCGCACCCGTCGGCACGCTGTGCCTGATCGACACGCGGCCGCGCGACCTCTCCGTCGACGAACTCGCGCTGCTCGGTGATCTCGCGCACATGACCGAACGCGAAATCGCGGCGCTGCATCTCGCGACGACCGACGAGCTGACCCAACTGACGAACCGGCGCGGCTTCGAGATTCTCGGGCGCCACGTGCTGAGCCTGTGCGAGCGCATGGGCCGGCACGCGGTACTGCTGTTCTTCGACCTGAACGGCTTCAAGGCGATCAACGACCGCTTCGGCCATGCCGAAGGCGACCGCGCGCTCATGGCCTTCGCGGACACGCTGACCGGTGCGCTGCGCGACAGCGACGTGATCGCCCGACTCGGCGGCGACGAATTCGTCGTGCTGTTGAGCGCCAGCGATCCGGCCGACGTCGGCGAGCCGATCGAGCGCGTCACGCAGGCGCTCGCGCTGCGCAACGCGGCCGACGCACGCGGCTATGCGATCCGGTTCAGTGTCGGCTACGTCGCATACGATCCCGCGCAACATCGTGCGGTAGCCGACCTGCTCGAATCGGCCGATCGCCGCATGTACGAGGACAAGCAGCGCGGCAAGGCCGCCGGCGCCTGAGCGCGGATCAACTGCTCGCCGATACGCGCCTCCGCCGCTGCCGCCAGCCGCGCTCGATCCGATATGCGCCGTTCGGTCAGCTTCCGCACGGCGGCGCACTCGCCATCGCTTCCGCGATCTGCTCGGGCGTCAAGTCGCGCTGGTGGGTCGCGATCGACCAGCGATGGCCGAACGGGTCCTCTACCTGGCCGTAGCGATCGCCCCAGAACATATCGGTGGCCGGCATTCTGACGGTCGCGCCGGCCGCGACGGCCTGCGCGATCGCCGCATCGGTGTCCGGCACGAACAGGTGGAGGCAGACCGGCGTGCCGTTCAGCGTCTTCGGCCCGAGTGCGCCGTGCTCCGGCATTTCATCGACGAGCATCAGCGTCGAATCGCCGATTGCGAGGCACGCGTGCGCGAGCCGGCCGTCCGGGGTCGGCAGGCGAAACCGTTCGGTCGCGTTGAACGCACGCTTGTAGAAGTCGATGGCGGCGGCTGCGCCGGCGCAGATCAGATGCGGGGTCAGCGTGCGCATCCCTTCCGGGATCGGGTTGACGGACGTGGCCATGGATGTCGCTCCTTCAGTCGGTTATCGAGTCGGAAATCGGGACGGACGCACGATGCGCACGCCTCCGATGCTACGACGGACGGACTCGACCGAAATCGACACGCCTGCGGATATTTTTTTCTCAGATCTGCGGAAGGTCACGCAACGTACGCGACTCGCTCGTCGCATCGATGTCGAGTTCGATCCCTTCCGACGCGTCGCGATAAAGCACGCGCTTCAGTCTCGGCCCCACCACCGTCCCGTCCGCTTCGTCGAATACGGCGCGAACGTCGTCGCCGGCCGCAAGCGCGCGCGCAACTTCCGCCACCGACGCCTCGCTCGGCGTCGCCGCCCACGACCTGTCCGCCGGATTGACGGCCGCCCAGCGCACGTGCGTCACACGTGCGCTGCGCACGTCGATTCGGACACCATTCACCGCGAACATCGACATCGGGATCTCCTTCGAAACGGTTGCGGCCGGACGAACGCCGGACGACGGAAGCCGATGATGGCGCGACAGCCCGCGAGTTCAACCGCCACCAGGCCAGCCTGACGCACGATCATCCCCGCACGCGGCTTCGGCCAACGCGATTTTCGATGATACATTGGGACGCTTTGCAACCGTCAACAGACAATCGTGCACGGGAGAAACACATGACCGACGCCTGGGGAACCTTCCCTGCCAGAATGGGCGACCATCAGGCCTTCATCAGCTTCAATCACGGCTTTGCGGAAATCGCCGAAAGCGATCCGCGCACGTCGCTGCTCAGCGTGCGTGTCGCGCTCGAGCATCCGACACCCGACGGCCTGCCGAGCAGCGACGAGTTCGCCGGTCTCACAAACATCGAAGATCTGCTGGACGCCGCAGTGACCGCGAAAAACGGCGTGCAGGTTGGCCGCATCACGGTCGACGGCAATCAGGATTTCCTGTTCTACGTGCCGTTCGACGAGGAAACCGCGGGCGAGATCGTCGACTCGCTGGCCGAGCGCACGACCTACGCGCTTCAGTACGCATTCCAGGACGATCCGGACAAGGAAACGTACTGGCGCACGCTCTACCCGACCGACGACGACTGGCAACTGATGCGCGACATGCGCGTGCTCGAGGCGCTGCGGCAGAAAGGCGACGTGAGCGACGTGAGCCGGCGCGTGATGCACTGGGCTTACTTCCCTGAACCGAGCGATGCGCACCAGTTCGCCGACTGGGCCGAGTCGAAAGGCTATCTGGTCGAATCGGTCGCGCCGACCGAAGACGGCAAATCGGCCGTGCGGTTTGCGCACGAAGGCACGATGGCGCTGGCCGACATCACGCGCCATACGCTCGAAATCAATCGCGAGGTGCGTTCGCTCGGCGGCGAATACGACGGCTGGGAAACCAGCGTCGAGCAGGCGGGCTGACCCCGCCGGCACGTGCGTTGCGCGCGTGTCGGACCTTGACGGGTCCGGTACAAAAAGCATCCCGGCAGCGCGACGGCGCGCCGCCGGGACCAAGGCATCGCCGGCCGTAACCGGCGATGGGCCCAGGCAACCGCCCAGGCACGAGGAAAGCGATTCATGCGGATCAGGCGAACGGATGCCGTGGCGCGAAACGCCGCCTGCCGAACGCCTGTCCGTTTCCGCCGACGCGACTTGCATGCGTCGTGCGGGGAAAAAGCCCCCGCTCCTGCGCGAGCGAGCGGGGAAATGGTTGACCGGGCCGGGGTAGAACGGTCAACCGGCCAGATTGTGATCGTGGCTAGTGCGACCGTCTGTGCGGCAACTCACCCTTTCAAGCGGAAAGCTCGCGTGCCTGGTCCCGCGTGCGGCACGTCACGGTCCGAGCGCGACGCCGGCGGCCGGTGCGGCGATCACGACGATCACGGAAACGACACGATGGCACCGATCATCATCACGCCGTCGGCCGCCAGCGGGACGGGCGTCGCGAGCACGCGCACGGCCTTGCCGCCCTTCGTGAGGCAATCGTCGACCTGAATGACGGCGGCGACGATTACGCCGGCAGTCAGCAGCGCTCTTCCTTTTATGTTTCGAGTCCGGATTTTTTGATTTATATCGGCGATTTTCTAATCGCGCGTCAATCTCCGGCAACGCGCGCCTCGTCAAAGTTGCGTCATTCCGCCTTTCCTTGAATGAGCGGATTTTCTTTCCGGATTTTCGTGACACGACGTTTCACGATCGAAATCACTCGCTTTGGAACGGCGCGAACCTGACGTTACTCCGGGTCGGCCGTGAACCATCCTGCAATCATGTCGATCCAGTCGAGATCGCTGACGATTTCAACGACGACATCGCTGACGACTTCTGCGGTTGAAGTATCGCTGTCGACCGCCCTGGTTGCAGCACCGGCGGCAGCCGCCTGCGCCGCGGGAATTTCGACGAGCGGCGCGCCCTTCGGGCTGACCAGCTGCTCCAGCCAGTCGACGATATTGGCGCGCGCGTCATCCTCGTCAGCGAAATCGTTGCGTTTCAGGAAACGGTCGAGCACGACCCACGCGAACGTCTTGCCTCGCGAAATGGAATCCAGTTGCCAGTCGACCACGGCGACCCGCCCCGGTTCCCGCGTTTCGAGTGTCGACGTGAAGCGGTAATCGAGATATTCGATCTCAAGTTCCGGTGACATGACTTTCTCCGGCCAATCCGCCCTCCCGGTTCTTATGATGCGCGGCGCCAGTCCGGCGTCACGCGCTGCGTGAATCTTGTGTGAATTCGGGGCTGCAAGTCATTCCGGCAGGCAGTATCGCGATATTCTCGCGAGCTGTCGATCTCGACTGAAAATACACCGCCGTCCCGTCCGGTATCCGTTGCGCGATCGATTCCGCGCCGAGGTTTTTCGCGCACGATTTTGCCCTGTCGATTCCGAGTATCCGCCTGCTCCGTGGCCGCGGTCGCGCTGCTACACTCGGGCCACAATAATCGCTTGCCACACCCAAGGAAACAATGTCACTCGCCCGGGCACAACATGACGGTGTCGATGTCTGGATCATCCCGCTTTCGGGACATGCCGCCTATGCCTCCACGCATCTCAAGCGGGTATTCGCCTCCGACGACTCGCGCCATCGCGTCGTGACGGTCGACCTGACGAAGTTGCTCGCCTGCGCCGATCGCGACACGACCGATTATGTGCTGCCTTCGGTTGAATACTGGGCGCCCGGCAAGGCCGCCGGCATCCGCGCTTTCCTCGACCCGGCCGAACCCCGTATTCCCGAGATGCCCTTCATCACCTTTCGCGAGACGAGAACGCGGACGCTGCTCGGCATTCCGGGCCTGTCGAAAGTCGGCGTCGCGTCGTTCCGGAACGGTCAGCATCGCGCGCGCTATCTGGCGTATGCCGGAGCGACGAGCCTGCCGGTCGAGGTGCATGAAACGGAGGCGGATTTGCTCGTGCGGTATTGCGGCGAATAACGGACGCGACGCCCGACCCTGTGCTGAACGGGTCGTGACGAATATGCCGCCGGGAGGATACACGGCCATGTGCGCTCTGTCAGTTCAACGTACACACGCGAGCGATGCGCTCCGCGTCATATGACGTCGCGCTGCGCAGCGTGACGGTTCGGGTTGCCGGCACGCGCAGGTCCGCTCACCAATGTGTAATTGAGGCCGGGAAAGTGCGGCAATCATGCGTCGCGAGCGATGTCGCACGACAGCGATGCGGGCAAAAAAAATGTCCCGACGCCTTCCGGGTTGTCGGGACCGAACGGCCCTGCAAAGCTGAGGGCACGAGGAAGTCATCACATTACACGAATGTAAGCATGTTAAGCGTTGGTGATTCACGCCAAGTCGCTGGCCTATTCCGCCAATTTGCGGGGGTGACGGACCCGCCCACGACGACCGCCTTGCTTCGCGGAATTGCGATCGGCTCGGCGTTTCCGGGATGCCGACGCGCGCGTGACGTGACGTCACTCAGCAGCATCGCGCCGTGTTCGGCCAGTTCCATGAAATGAATCGATGACGGGCATGAGGCGCGTTATAGATCACATTCTCTTGCCGTGTAGAATCCCCGGACATTGAAAATTCTTGACGATGACGACACAACACAAGGCGCCAAAATACGAATTTCTAGACGGTCTCCGGGGTATCGCTGCTCTGCAGGTCGTCTTTCTCCACTACTGCGCGGCATTCTTGCCGGCGTTTGCACGCGCCGGCGTCCCGGAACATTACAAATGGGAGACGCTGGCGACAAACTCCCCCGCATTCCTCCTCGTACAGGGATACGTGGCCGTATACGTGTTCTTCATCATGAGCGGCTTCGTACTCGCGAACTCCTTCCTCGATTCTCGAGCGCCCGTGGTTGCATTGGCAGTAAAGCGGTGCGTCCGCTTGTACCTTCCCGTCCTGGCATCAGTTCTGCTGGCAGGTGTTCTGATGTTCATGTTCAGGTCAGTCAAGCAGCAAGCGGTAGACATATCGATGTCATCGTGGCTGCATCAACAATGGGAAGCGCAGCCAGACCTCCATTTGCTCATGAAGGACGTCATCGTCAATTCGATGATCGTCGGGTATGGTCAAGCCTCGGTGTTCTCCGCCTTTCCCGCTTTCACTTCATCCGCATTGCTGACCCCCATGGTCGGAGCAGTCAACCCGCCTCTCTGGACGTTGCATCTGGAATTCTGGGGATCCATGGTTCTCCTTATCATCACGATTCTCATTCGGAATTTGTCCGCGTGGTGGACGTGGGTCGCAATGCTCACGCTTTTTGTCTTGTCCGGCACCAGCTTCCTGATGCTGTTCCTGGTTGGCTTTGCGTGCTGTCTGATCAGCCGATCGAGCCGGCCGACAACCTCTCGTGCCCGCTCGATCGCCGGAGCAATTTTGTTGTTTGCCGGATGTGTAGCCGCGTGCATGCCAACGACCGGCACCATACAGGCGGTACATGAACTCACCCGAAGTCTGCCGATCATGCACGCGCTCGATCCATTCCAACTCCAATGCGAGATAAGCGCACTTCTCCTTTTTTCCGGTGTTTTTTTGTGGCCTGCAATGCGCAGTTTGCTTTCAAGCAAAGTACCGCAGTGGCTCGGTAAAGTCTCATTCAGCCTGTACCTGGTCCACTTCTCGATTTTGCTGACACTCGGGTGCGCTGTATTTTCGTGGCTGCACCCCCACGGGTACTTAATGGCGTTTTTCGGCGCAACATCTATTGGCACGTTGGTTTCCCTGTGCGCGGCAGCACTTTTTGGACGGGCAGTCGACCAGAAATCAATCCGCCTCGCTCAAAAGGTGATGCAATTGACAAGCTCCATGGTCAGCACTCGACAACGCCCCATGGAACGAGAAATACCACGTCGTTGACGCGACAGCCTGCCCCGGTGCAAGGGGATGCCGGAAGGTGTCGGTGGCTTTCCACGCTCGCCCCTCATGCATGTCTTCGTGCCTGCTGCCGAGGCGATCTCGGCCTGTACCGTCCTACACCGCTTCTCCGGTGACGGTCCCGCCCGTTTGAAGGCATGCGACACAGCGTGTCGATCGAATTCGTGTGCGTCACGCACGGCGGCGATACAATCGAGTTGCCGCATTAGCAGCCGTAACCGCAGCCAATGGGGTAGTCCGCGAACATCTTCGGCTTGCAGCGGCTGAAGGTGGATTTGCAGAATGAAATCATCCGTGTTGCCGAAGCACTGGTCCGCGGCGAGCACAAGGATCGGACCAAGACAGCGGTCGCCCGAACGGTTCTCCTGAACAGCCGGGCCATAGCTGCGTTGACACGTCAGCACTCATTCACTCAGATCGCCGGCGCCGCAATCTTTCATGATCCGCGGTACAACATCCGTTGGGAAGACGAGCGCGCATTCCGGCGAAGTTTCTGAGCGCCGATTCTGAAACGGCTCGGAATGCGCTACCGCCGCGCGTACAACATGCGGCATCGCTACGCGACGGCAATGCTGATGGCAGGAATGACTTCAGCCTTTTGCGCGAAACAGCTCGGGCACAGCATCGGGATGTTCCTGACAACGTACGCGAAATGGATGGATGGTGAGCAGAACGCTCTAGAGATGGCGAGGCTCGAATCGACGCTATTGTCCCCGAGTTGTCCCCCGCAAAGCAAAACAGGCGCCTAAGCGCCTGTTTTGTTAATGCATTCGGTGGGGTGGCTGATGGGACTCGAACCCACGACAACAGGAATCACAATCCTGGACTCTACCAACTGAGCTACAGCCACCACTGTTACTGCTTTGTTTCTTCGCTGTTTCGTTTCGTGTTCAGCAGCGAAGAACAAGATTATACGAAGACTTTTCCGTCTTGCAAAGCATTTTTTTCAAAATTTTCGAGAGCGTCGTTCAGATGCGTGCGCGCCTCGTCGAACACGGCCAGATCGCCGCGCGCGAGCTTCTTGTTGTCCGACAGCACGCGACGCCAGCCGCGTGCACCCGCGACGCCGCGATACAGCCCGAGTGCGTGCCGGACGATCGCGCCGAGATACGTGCCGCGCTTCAGTTCCGCCGCACAGTATTCGATCAGTTTCGCCTCGGCCTCCTCGCGCGTCGGCATCGCCGCACTCGACCCATAGAAGCGCGCATCGACGCCCGCGAGCACGTACGGGTTGTGATATGCCTCGCGGCCGAGCATCACGCCGTCCACATGTTCGAGATGCTGCGCGACTTCGTCGAGCGTCTTGATCCCGCCATTGATCACGATCTCCAGCGATGGGAAATCGCGCTTCAGCTGATACGCATAGTCGTACTTGAGCGGCGGGATCTCGCGGTTCTCCTTCGGAGACAGCCCCTTCAGGATCGCGTTGCGCGCGTGCACGACGAACGTCTCGCAGCCGGCCTCAGCCACCGTGCCGACGAAGTCCCGCACGAACGCATAGTCCTCGACCGCGTCGACCCCGATCCGATGCTTGACCGTGACCGGCACCGACACCACATCGCGCATCGCCTTCACGCAATCGGCAACGAGTTGCGGCTCGTTCATCAGGCACGCGCCGAACGCGCCGCGCTGCACGCGCTCGGACGGACAGCCGCAATTCAGGTTGATCTCGTCATAGCCCCACTGCTCGCCGAGTTTCGCGGCACGCGCGAGATCGTCCCGTTCGCTGCCGCCCAACTGCAGCGCGACCGGCGATTCGTTCGGCGTGAACGCGAGATGCCGCTGGGCGTCGCCGAACAGCAGCGCGCCCGTCGTGATCATTTCCGTATACAGCCACGTGTCGCGCGTCAGCGTGCGATGGAACGACCGGCAATGACGGTCGGTCCAGTCGAGCATGGGCGCCACGGAAACTCGGCGGGGAGGAAGCGAGGACGAAGCGGACATGGAATTCGGGGCAGCAAGCGGCGCGGGAAACAACCCGACATTTTACCGCAACGCGACCAGGCCGGCCCGGCAGCCTGACTAGACCGGGCCGCCCTCGCCCAGTTCGGCGTCGACGGCCCGCCGAGCCTCCTCGAGTACGCGCTCGATCACGCGGCGTTCGGTCAGCAGCATCCCGTCGACTTTCACGAGCCGCCAGTCAATCCGCACGGCCGCGCCCTGCAGCACGCGGTAGTGCGCATGCTCGCCGTCCCACACCTGCTCGGTCTTCACTTCGATCTCATAGCCGCGGTACGGCTCGCTGAAATCGCCGAGATCGCTGCCTCTCGGTTCCATCGCTCGCTCCGTGGCGACGCACGCCGGGCCGCCTCGGCAGCCGGCGCCGTGCGCTCAATCGTATTCGTTAGACAAAACGGATTTGCCGTCGGCGGTCAGGTCGACGCGGTCGGCCGCCGCCTGATAGATCAGCCCTTCGTTCAGCAACGCATAGACGACATCGTCGAACGCGGCGGGAACCGGCCGGGTGTCGCCGAACTGGTCGATCCACTTCAGCGCCTCGATGGCTTCGGGAGAAAGGATGGGGGTCATGCGTTGGCCTCCGGCGTCGGTGTCGTTCCATCCTAGCACTTCGTCCGGACGGCGAATACCGAGGCAAACGCGCGACGAAAATGCCGGGCGCGACGGATGGCCGGATGGCTCACCCGCGGCGCCCGGCATCGAAGACACGCTCAGAGGCGCGCGATCGACACTTCAGTGGATTTCACGAGCGCGACGACTTCCGCGCCCACCTTCAGTTCAAGTTCGTCGACCGAACGCGTCGTGATCACCGACGTGACGATGCCGAACGGCGTCTCGACGTCGACCTCGGAGACCACGGGCCCGCGAATGATCTCCTTCACCTTGCCTTTGAACTGGTTACGCACGTTGATTGCAGTGATGCTCATCGGGTTGATCGCTCCGAAGAAAAAAGTCTGAGAGCGGGCGGCCGGTGCCGCCCGGATTTAAACGGCCCAGCGAATCTGCCCGACCGGTCGTACGTGATCGACCTCATGTGCCGCGCCCTGCTCGGCACCACCTTGCCCGCCGGCGAGCACGCGTTGCAGTACGCGATCTTCGAGCGCCGCGAACGCGGCCGACGCGCGTGCACGCGGCCGGTCGAGCGGCACCGGCTGATCGAGAGCGACGCGACCTTGCTCGATCAACAGGATCCGGTCGCCGAGGGCGACGGCTTCCTGCACGTCGTGCGTGACGAGCAGCGCGGTGAACCGGTGCTCGCGCCACAAACGCTCGATCAGCGCATGCATCTCGATACGGGTCAGCGCGTCGAGCGCGCCGAGCGGCTCGTCGAGCAGCAGCAGTTGCGGTCGGTGCACGAGCGCTCGGGCGAGCGCGACGCGCTGCCGCTGGCCGCCCGACAACTGCGCGGGCCAGTCGTTCGCGCGCTCAAGGAGCCCGACTTCGTCGAGCACCGCGCGCGCCCGATCGCGTGCCCCGCGACCCAGGCCCAGCATCACGTTCTGCAGCACGGTCTTCCACGGCAGCAATCGCGCATCCTGGTACATGATTCGCGTGTCGAGCGTGCCGCCCCCCTCGCCGCGCGTCACGAGCGCACCGCTGCTCGGCGCCTCAAGTCCCGCGACGAGGCGCAGCAGCGTGGATTTCCCGCAGCCGCTGCGGCCGACGATCGCGACGAAGCTGCCGCGCGCGATGCCGAGTTCGACGTTGTCGAGCACGGTGCGCGTGCCGAAGCGCTTGCTGACGCCCGACAGCGTCACCGCGTCGTCCTGTATCGGGCCGCCCGTGCGCCGCCGGGCAAGCGGAACGACGGATGCGCCGCCGTCCCGATCGACGATCGCCGCATGACGTGCGTCGTCGTCCGTCACGCGTGCCTGCGCCAGTTCGACCTCGAGGTCTGCGCCGGCGAGCGGGCCGTAGGCAGCCGCCGAAGTCGTCGCATTCATGCTTTTGCTCCAGATTGATAAGCGGGGTGCCAGCGCAGCGTCACGCGCTCGATCCATTTCGCCAGCACGTCGGCCAGCTTGCCGAGCACCGCATACAGCAGGATGCCGACCACCACCACATCGGTTTGCAGGAATTCGCGCGCGTTCATCGTCATGTAGCCGATGCCCGACTGCGCGGAGATCGTTTCCGCGACGATCAGCATCACCCACATCAGCCCGAGCGCGAAGCGCACGCCGACGAGAATCGACGGCAATGCGCCGGGCAGGATCACGTCGCGATACAGCGCGAAGCCGCGCACGCCGTAACTCTTCGCCATCTCGATCAGGTTCGCGTCGACCGAGCGGATCCCGTGATACGTGTTGATGTAGACCGGAAAGAACACGCCGAGCGCGACGAGAAACAGCTTCGCCTTCTCGTCGATGCCGAACCACAGGATCACGAGCGGAATCATCGCGAGCGCGGGGATGTTGCGGATCATCTGGATCGTCGAATCAAGCGCGACCTCCGCTGCTTTCGACAAGCCGGTCGCGAGCCCGAGCGCCAGGCCGACGCCTCCGCCGATCGCAAAGCCGAACAGCGCGCGCCAGGTACTGACCTTGACGTTCGCCCACATCTCGCCCGACGTCACGAGCGACCACGCGGCACGCACGACCGCCACCGGCTCGGGCAGCACGCGGGTCGACAGCCAGCCGACGCGCGCGCCGACCTCCCATGCGGCCAGCAGCGCGAGCGGCACGAGCCACGGCGCGATGCCGCGCCAGGTGCGGGCGGCCACGGCCGCGCCGGTCGTCGACGTTTTCGTTGTCATCACACACCTCCTTCGTTCAGCTCTGGCTCGCCTTCGGCAGGTAGTTGTTGCCGACGATCTCGCCGAACGGACCCGACAGCGGACCGGACGCCCGCGCCGCACCCTTGCCCTTGATCAGCGGGAACACGAGCTCGGCGAAACGGTACGACTCCTCGAGGTGCGGATAGCCGGACAGGATGAACGTCTCGATGCCGAGATCCGCGTATTCGCGCATGCGTTCCGCGACCTGCTCGGGGTTGCCGACGAGCGCGGTACCCGCGCCGCCGCGCACGAGACCGACACCGGCCCACAGGTTGGGATACACCTCGAGCGCCTCACGGCCGCCGCGCTTGCCGCCGTGCAGCGCGGCCATCCGGCGCTGGCCTTCCGAATCCATGTTCGCGAATGCCTTCTGCGCACGCGCGATCGTCTCGTCGTCGAGACGGCTGATCAGGCGCTCGGCATCGCGCCAGGCTTCGTCCTCGGTCTCGCGCACGATCACGTGCAGGCGGATGCCGAACTTGATCTTGCGGCCGCGCGCCTCGGCGCGGGCGCGAATGTCGGCGATCTTCTTCGCGACGGCCTCGGGCGGCTCGCCCCAGGTCAGATAGGTGTCGATGTGATCGGCGGCGATCGCGTGCGCGGCCGGCGACGATCCGCCGAACCACAACGGCGGATGCGGGCGCTGCACGGGCGGATACAGCGCCTTGCCGCCCTTCGATTGAAGGTGCTTGCCGATGTAGTCGAACCCGCCGTTGTCGTGCGACGCGGACAGCAGCCCGCGCCAGATGTTCAGGAAGTCGTCGGTGATTTCGTAGCGCGTGTCGTGGTCGGCGAACAGTCCGTCGCCTTCGAGCTCGGCGGCATCGCCACCGGTCACGACGTTGATCAGCAGACGCCCGCCCGACAGACGGTCGAACGTCGCGGCCATCCGCGCCGCGAGGCCGGGCGATGCGATGCCGGGACGCACGGCGACCAGGAACTTCAGGCGCTGCGTCGCCGGAATCAGGCTCGACGCGACGACCCACGCATCCTCGCAGGAACGGCCGGTCGGCAGCAGCACGCCTTCATAGCCGAGCGTGTCGGCCGCGACGGCGATCTGCTTGAAATAATCGTAATCCGCGGCGCGCGCGCCTTCAGCGGTGCCGAGGTAACGGCTGTCGCCGTGCGTGGGAATAAACCAGAAAACGTTCATCTGCTGCTCCTGCTTGACTGTTCTTGCCGGAATCTGGACAAAACGAGGCCCTGCTCGCGTCGCGAATGAGCGACGCATGCATGGTGTGCGTTCGAATCGGGATGGCTCGCCGGTCAGGCCGTGCCGCGGGCGAGTACGCGATTGCACGGCTGTTTCTGGGAAATCAGTCTATGGATCGCTGCAGGGCTTTGGAACGATTTTTTTGAGCTTAGGTTTTCCGCTTTCGTGATTAGCACGACGCTCCAGCGAATATCGCGTCGGCCGGGCCCTATAATGACGCACCTATCCGAATAACTTCGCGCGGACGGCCCCGCCGGCCGCGCCTGCAATGCACTCATCGATGCAGAAAGTCATCCTGCCGTTCCTGTCCGGCTTCCTGGCCGCCCTCTTCTTTCGCGAAGCGACGCTCGCGCTCCTGCATACGGCCGACCTGATCGCCGCCGCCGGCTTCTCCACACAACCGTTCGCGCCGCTCGGCATTCCTGAATTTGTTGCGAACGCATTGATCAGCGCGTGCTGCGCAATTCCGATGGCGTGGCTGCTGCGCGTGACGCCGGACCGTGAGGCGCCGTGGATCGGCGCGCTGGTGTTCGGCGGCATCGTGCTGACGGCCGCCCGCGTGTTCGCGATCGATCCGCTGCGCGGGATCTGGCCGTCGGGCAACATGATGCCGGTGCTCGCCGCCGGTTTCGCAGCGAACGCGGTCTGGGGCTTCGGCGCGCTCGTGTTCATGCGCGCGTTCATGTCGGACGACGCCGGCGACGAATAACGCACGTCTTGCCGCGAGGCCCCCGGCCCACTGCCCGCCGAGCCGGATCGGCATCCTCGAATGAAAAGGCCGCCTGCACACAATGCAGGCGGCCTTTTTGCTTTTCGCGTCGAAACCGCGGTGCGTCAGTCCTTCAAATTGCGCAGCGGATGCGTGTCGGGCGTCCACGGGCTGTCGAACATCGCGAGCACGTCGGCGCGGTCGATATCGGCGATCGACTTGAAGCGCCAGGCCGGCTGATGGTCCTTGTCGACGATCAGCGCGCGCACGCCCTCGATCACATCGCCGTGCGCGAACGTCGAACGCGTGAGGTCGAGGTCGCGCCGCAGGCAATCGGCCATCGTCGCCCCGCGCGCCCGTTCGACGACTTCGAGCGACACGGCCATCGACAGCGGCGACAGCTGGCTGCGCATCGCATGGGTCGCCTTCTCGACCCATCCGTCGACCGCGGCGCAATCCTGCTCCGCGTCGAGCGATGCGAGGATCGCGCCGATATCGGCTCGCGCGAAATGACGATCGATCCCGACGCGCGCGTCGGCCAGCGCCGACGTGTCAGGCGTCGGCACGACCTTGTGCGACGCGGCCGCGTCGGCCACGCACGCGACGGCCTGCGCACCGCTGTCGATGCGCGCGCTGCGCAGCGTATCGAACAGCGCCGGCAGCGCGGCATCGGGCAGGTACACGTCGGCGAGCTGTGCATACAGTGCGCCGGCCGCGTCGAGCGTCGCGCCGGTCACCGCGAGATAGCGGCCGATTGCACCCGGCGTGCGCGCGAGGAACCAGCCCATCCCGACATCGGGAAACAGGCCGATGCGCGTTTCGGGCATCGCCATCTTCGTCGAGTCGGTGACCACACGCAGGCCGCCCGTATGCCGTGCCGCCTGCGAAATGCCCATGCCGCCACCCATCACGACACCGTGCATCAGCGCAATGTACGGTTTCGGATAGGTGAAGATCGTATGGTTGAGCGTGTATTCCTCGATGAAGAACGTGTCGACCACATCGCGGTCACCGCGCTGCCACGCGTCGTGGAAGAAGCGCACGTCGCCACCCGCGCAGAACGCGCGAGGATGCGGGCTGTGCACGACGACGGCGACCACGTCGGCGGCGTCGCGCCAGGCATCGAGCGCCTGCTGCATCAGCCGGATCATTCCCACCGACAGCGCATTCAGCGCCTTCGGCCGGTTCAGTTCGAGATAGCCGATGCGGTTCGCGACATACGCGCGAACGTCGGGCTGGGCGGATTCCGCGGAAGCGGAAATGGAATCGGTCATGTGAGCCATCCGGCGTATCGCGGGCGCACGCTCAGTGCGCCTGCATCTTCGAGAACAGGTTCAGCACCACGACGCCCGAGATGATCAGCCCGAGGCCGATCACGGCCGGCAGGTCCGGCACCTGGCGATAGAGCAGCATCGCGACGAGCGTGATCAGCACGATGCCGGCACCCGACCACACGGCATAGATGATGCCGACGGGCATCGTGCGCAACGTGAGGGACAGACAGTAGAACGCGATGCCGTAACCGGCCACGACGAGCGCCGACGGCCAGAAGCGCGTGAAGCCGTCCGCCGCGCGCAGCGCGGACGTGCCGACCACTTCCGCGACGATCGCGATCGCGAGCCATGCGTAACCCGGAAGCTGCATCGCTCAGCTCCTTGCAAGTGCCAGCACGGCATAGTTCTGCCCAAGCTCGGCGCACAGCGCTTCGACGACGAACTCGTGATCCGCGCGCTGCGGCAGGCCCGATGCGGTGATCGATCCGATCACGCCGGCCCCCGCGACGGTCAGCGGAAACGCGCCGCCGTGCGGCGAATATTCCGAGATCGGCAGTCCGTGCTTGTCGGCGAGCGTGGCGCCGGCCTGCTGCATGCGCAGGCCGATCGCATACGAGCTGCGGCGGAAATGCGCGACGACGTTGCGCTTGCGGCGCACCCAGTCGGCGTTGTCGGGCGTCGCACCGGCGAGCGCCGCATAGAACAGCGGCTGGCCGAACGTGACGATGTCGATCGCGATCGCATGGCCGCGCGACGTCGCGAGCGCATGCATCCGGTTGCCGAGCGCCCAGGCACGAGCCGGGTCGAAATGGGGAAACACGAGCGCCTGTTCCTGCGCGCCGATCGATTGCAGATCGTGAGCGATGTCCATGAATCCGTCGATGCAGTAGTGAGTGTTGCAACGGCACCGACGCAATTCGCGCGCGACTCCGCTGCAGGAATGAACGACACAAGCAAACCGCTCGATTCTAGCTCACGCGCCTGCCGTACCGGCCCTGCAAGCGCCCCGCCGGCGATTGCGACGCGATTGTCAGAAAGTGCTTGCAAGCATTCTGGTTAGTCCATATAATTCATTTCTTCGACGGACGCGGGGTGGAGCAGTCTGGCAGCTCGTCGGGCTCATAACCCGAAGGTCGTAGGTTCAAATCCTACCCCCGCAACCAACGTCCCGATTCATGCAAAAAGCCCGGCTCAACGCCGGGCTTTTTGTTTTTCGGCGCCCGATTCCGCGCATCGCACGTTGCGCTACGCGCCGCACGCCGCACGCATGCGCGCGCGTTCAAGAATGCCCCGCCCCGGTGATACACTCGCATCACCTCGTCCCTTCCACTCGACATGAAATTCTGCTCCGTCTGCGGTCACGAAGTCATCGCGCGCATTCCTCAGGGCGACAACCGTGAGCGCTTCGTCTGCGATCACTGCGGCACGATCCATTACCAGAATCCGCGTAACGTGGTCGGCACGGTGCCAGTCTGGGGCGATCAGGTGCTGCTGTGCCGCCGCGCGATCGAACCGCGCTACGGCTTCTGGACGCTGCCGGCGGGCTTCATGGAGATGGGCGAGACGACGGCCGAGGCCGCCGCGCGAGAAACGCTCGAGGAGGCCGGCGCACGCGTCGAGGTGCAGAACCTGTTCACGCTGCTGAACGTGCCGCACGTGCATCAGGTCCACCTGTTCTATCTGGCACGGCTCACCGATCCGGCTTACGAGGCCGGCGAGGAAAGCCTTGAAGTCAAGCTGTTCGACGAAGCCGACATTCCTTGGGACGAAATCGCGTTCCCGACCGTCAGCCAGACGCTGCGCTTCTTTTTCGCCGATCGCGCCGCCGGCGACTACGGCGTCCATACCGGCGATATCTTCCGCTCGCTGCGCAACGGCTGAGCCCGCGCCCCATGGTCCCCTGGCTCGGCCCGGACGATCCGTTTCCGCCCATCGAACGCGCGCTCGGTCCGGCGACCGGCGCGCCGGGGCTGCTCGCCGCGAGCGCCGACCTGCTGCCGTCGCGACTGATCGAGGCCTACCTGCGCGGCATCTTCCCGTGGTATTCGGACGGTCAACCCGTGCTGTGGTGGAGCCCCGACCCGCGGATGGTCCTCGTGCCAGCCGAATTCAAGGTGTCCCCGTCGCTGCGCAAGACGCTTCGGCGCGTGCTGCGCGACCCCGCATGGGAAGTGCGCGTCGACCACGACTTTCCTGGCGTGATGCGCGCGTGCGCGCAGGCGCCGCGTCGCGGGCAGCGCGGCACCTGGATCACGGCCGAAATCATCGACGCGTATACGTCGCTCTATCGTTCCGGCAACGCGCACAGCATCGAGACGTGGCATGACGGGCGCCGCGTCGGCGGCCTATACGGCGTCGCGTTCGGACGAATGTTCTTCGGCGAATCGATGTACGCGGATGCCACGGATGCGTCGAAGATCGCACTGGCGACGCTCGTCGCCCATCTTCGCGAGCAGGGGCTGGAGATGATAGACTGCCAGCAGAATACGTCGCATCTAGCGTCGCTCGGCGGCCGCGAGATCGCACGCAAGGCCTTTGTCGCTCACGTGCGCCGCGCGGTAGCCGAACCGCCGATTCCGTGGCAGTTCGACAAGCGCGCGCTCGCCGCGCTGACGGGCCCTGCAGAACCGGCCGCCCCCTCCGGGATCGAGCGCTAGCGCGGCACTCCCTCCCTGCATCGAGAGCTGCCCATGACTCACCCGACTGAGCTGCCGCTTTCACCGCTTTCGGCGCTGCAATTCTATGCAACGGCGCCCTATCCGTGCAGCTATCTGGACGGCCGCGTCGCGCGCTCGCAAGTCGCGACGCCGAGCCACCTGATCAATTCCGACATCTATACCGAACTCGTGAAGGCCGGCTTCCGGCGCTCGGGCGTGTTCACCTATCGTCCATACTGCGACGGCTGCCGAGCCTGCGTGCCGGTGCGCGTGCCGGTCGGCGCGTTCACGCCGTCGCGCACGCAACGTCGGATGTGGAAGCGGCACCGCGCGCTCGTCGCGACGGTCTCGCCGCTGCACTACGACGAGGAGCACTACGCGCTCTACATGCGCTACCAGTCGGCGCGCCACGCCGGCGGCGGCATGGATCGCGACAGCCGCGACCAGTACGAGCAGTTCCTGCTGCAGAGCCGGATCAATTCGCGCCTCGTCGAATTCCGCGATCTCGACGCGCCGGGCGGCGAGCCCGGCAAGCTGCGCATGGTCAGCATGATCGACATCCTCGGCGACGGGCTGTCGTCGGTCTACACGTTCTTCGAGCCGGACGACCAACACGCGAGCTACGGCACGTACAACATCCTGTGGCAGATCGAGCAGGCGAAGAGCCTCGGCCTGCCGTACGTGTATCTCGGCTACTGGATCCGCGAGAGCCCGAAGATGGCCTACAAGGCAAACTTCCATCCGCTGGAAGGGTTGCTCGACGGCCGCTGGAAAGTACTCGATCCGGATCGGGTCGACCTGCCGCCGGTCGACGCGGCACTCGCCCGCGCGCCGCTGCCCGGTGGACATTCCGGGTCGGGCTGACGTAAACGTCACCGCGTGGTTGCTCGCGAGCGGCGAGCGCCCGTCCCGCTCATGAAGCGGCTGGCGCGCGGCGCGGCAACCGTCGCCGCGGGCCGCTACGAAGCGAAGCCCGCCCGTGCCGCGCAACTCCCGGTAAAATAGCGGGTTGTCATTCATTCCGGCTGTCCGCCCAATTCCCGTGTTCAGTTCCCTCTATCCGCTGGCCCGCGCATCCCTGTTCAAGATGGATGCGGAAGACGCTCACCACCTCACGCTGCGCGCGCTCGGCGCGGCCGGCCGTACGGGCCTCGCCTGCGCGCTGTCGTCCCGCGTGCCCGATGCGCCGCGCACCGTGATGGGGCTCACGTTCCGCAATCCGGTCGGCCTCGCCGCCGGCCTCGACAAGGACGGCGCGGCCATCGACGGCCTCGCGGCGCTCGGCTTCGGCTTCATCGAGGTCGGCACGGTCACGCCGCGGCCGCAGCCGGGCAACCCGCGCCCGCGGATGTTCCGTCTGCCGCAGGCGGAAGCGCTGATCAACCGGATGGGCTTCAACAACCACGGCGTCGACCAGTTCGTGAAGAACGTCCAGGCGGCCCGCTATCGCGGCATCCTCGGCCTGAACATCGGCAAGAATGCCGACACGCCGATCGAACGCGCGGCGGAAGACTATCTCTACTGCCTCGAGCGTGTGTATCCGTTCGCGAGCTACGTGACGATCAATATTTCGTCGCCGAACACGAAGAACCTGCGCCAGTTGCAGGGCGCGGGCGAGCTCGATGCGCTGCTCGCCGCGCTGAAGGACAAGCAGCAGCGCCTCGCCGACCTGCACGGCAAGCTCGTGCCGCTCGCGCTGAAGATCGCGCCCGATCTCGACGACGAGCAGGTCAAGGAAATCGCCGACACGCTGCTGCGCCACAAGATCGAAGCGGTCATCGCCACCAACACGACGTTGTCGCGCGCAGCCGTGCAGGGCCTGCCGCACGCCGACGAGGCCGGCGGCCTGTCCGGCCGCCCGGTGTTCGACGCATCGAACGAAGTGATCCGCAAGCTGCATGCCGAAGTCGGCAGCGCGGTGCCGATCATCGGCGTCGGCGGCATCTTCTCGGGCGAGGACGCACGCGCGAAGCTCGCGGCCGGCGCGTCGCTCGTCCAGCTGTACACGGGCTTCATCTATCGCGGGCCCGCGCTCGTCGCCGAATGCGTGAAGGCGATCGCACGCGATCGCGCCGCGTAATATAGCCATAAACAAACGATATTTAGCAGCCGATTGTATTTTTGCTATGATCGGCCTCACATTCAGAATCAAGCGCCCCGCTGGGGCAAGGAAGCCCACACGATGAAAATTTCGCTGCTGAAGAAGCTGCTGGTCGCCGGCCTGATCGGCACGTCGTTCGCTGCCGCCACCGCGCATGCGGCCGACCTCCTCGACCAGGTGAAGCAACGCGGCACGCTGCGCGTCGGCCTCGAAGGTACGTTCCCGCCGTTCAACTCGAAGAACCCGCAAGGCGAACTCGTCGGCTTCGACGTCGACATCGCGAAGGCCGTCGCCGCGAAGCTCGGCGTGAAGGCCGAGTTCGTCACGACCGAATGGAGCGGCATCATCGCGGGCCTGCAGGCCGGCAAGTTCGACGTGATCGCCAACCAGGTCGGCATCACCGACAAGCGCAAGGAAACGCTCGACTTCTCGCCCGCATACACGTATTCGTCCGCGCAGCTGATCCAGCGCAAGGACGACACGCGCGAGTTCAAGTCGCTCGAGGACCTGAAGGGCAAGAAGCTCGGCGTCGCGCTCGGCACGAACTACATGGACATGGCGAAGTCGGTGCCCGGCGTCGACGTGAAGACGTACCCGGGCGCGCCCGAGTACCTGCGCGACCTCGCGGCCGGCCGTCTCGACGCAGCGCTGAACGACCGCCTGATGCTCGCGTACCTGACGAAGAACTCGCAGCTGCCGCTGCGCCCGGGCGCAAACGTCGGCTCGGCGAACCCGTCGGGCATCCCGTTCAAGAAGGGCAACCCGAAGTTCCAGAAGGCGATCGACGACGCGATGACGCAACTCGCAGCCGACGGCACGTTCACGAAGATCTCGGACAAGTGGTTCGGCATCGACGTGACCAAGCCGATCAAGTAAGCACGCCTCTGTTTCCCGCCTGACGGCGGGCCGGAAAGGGCGGCATCCGAAACGATGCCGCCCTTTGTTTTATCGGTCCGGTTTATGATTGCGCTTTCGCGCACGCATTCGCTTCGTATTCCATGTCGACAACGTCCCTGCTCGTCCAATCGCTGCCAGTGCTCGCCCAGGGTGCCGTGCTGACCGTCAAGTTCGCCGTGCTGTCGATGGTGTTCGGCCTGCTCGGCGCCGTCGTGCTCGCGATGATGGGCATCCGGCAAAGCGAGGCGCTCGAAGGCTTCGAACGCATCTGGGTCAACGCACTCGCGTGGCTCGCACGCGCATACGTGAGCCTGATGCGCGGCACGCCGCTGCTTGTGCAGATCTTCGTCATCTATTACGGGCTGCCGAGCCTCGGCATCTCGCTCGATCCGACGCCCGCCGGCGTGATCGCGCTGTCCGCGAACGTCGCCGCCTACATGTCGGAAAGCATGCGCGGCGCGATCAATGGGATTGCCCGCGGCCAATGGCTGGCCGCATACAGCCTCGGGCTGTCGTGGGGGCAGACGCTGCGCTACGTGATCGGACCGCAGGCATTGCGCATCGCGGTGCCGAGCCTGTCGAACAGCCTGATCAGCCTGATCAAGGACACGTCGCTCGTGTCGGTGATCACCGTGACCGAACTGCTGCGCAGCGCGCAGGAAGTGATCGCGGCGACCTACCAGCCGCTGCCGCTGTACCTGGCCGCCGCCGCTGTCTACTGGGTGCTGTGTCAGATTCTCGAATGGGTCCAGCGCTGGTACGAAAAGCGCCTGTCGCTGCCCGCGCGGCACTGAACACGGAATCCCTCGCCGGGCCGCGATCGCGCGCCCGGCTCCCGCCTTCTCTTCCTTTCCGCTTACTCGCCCGAATAGCGCACGCCGAGTGCCGCACGTGCGGCGTCGGTCATCGCGATCATTCGGCGCGAGTGGTCGTGCGTCATGATCGGGCTCTCGAGCTCGCCGGCGCGCAGCAGGTCGCAGAAATGTGCGGTCTCGTAGTTCAGGCCGCCGCCGTCGGCCGGCGCATCGAGTTCGACCGTGCGTCCGTCCGCATAGCGGATCGTCGCCCGCTCGGGGTTCCACCACTTCTCGTGAATCGTCACGTGCCCGCCTGCGGCGGCGATCAGCGCGTCACCGCGTCCCATCACGTCGAGCCCACAAAAGAGCTGCGCGATGCCGCCGTTCGCGTGACGGCTGTTCAGGCTCGCGAACACGTCGACACCCGTCGCGCCGATGCGGCCAAGCGTCTGCACGTCGACCGCCGCGCCGAGCCAGTCGACCGCGAGAAACGCTTCGTAGATCCCGATGTCGAGCAGCGCGCCGCCGGCGCGGTCGAGTCGATAGACGGAATGATCGTCCGGCACCGACGACGATGCGCAGCCCGCGCGCACGAGCCGGATTTCGCCGATCGGGTCGTCGTGCAGGTGCGCGCGCAACTGACGATACAACGGAAAGAACGGCGGCTTCATCGCTTCCATGAAGAGCCGTCCGGCAGCGCGTGCCGCATCCAGCACGGCGTCGAGTTGCGTCGCGTTCAACGTCGCGGGCTTTTCGCACAGCACGGCCTTGCCGGCGGCGAGCGCCGCTTGCGCGTAGTGCGCGTGACTGTCGTGGAGCGTCGCGATATAGATCGCGTCGATGTCGCTCGCGAGGAGCGCGTCGAGGCTGGCGGCAGGCGTGCCGCCGCAGCTGTCGCTGAAGGCGGTTGCCGCGTCGGCGCGGCGTGCCCATACGCCGGCGAGCGTGGCACCCGGCACGTGAGCGAGGCTTTGCGCGAATCGGCGTGCGATGCTGCCTGCGCCGACGATGCCGAAGCGCACCGGGCGGTTGTCGAGGTCGTTCATCCGGATCTTCCGTGTCGGTCGTATGACGGGGGCCGGCACGCTGCCGGCCGGCCGTCATGATAAACGGCCCGCCGGCGCACGGATAAGCGACGCGCGCCGATTCAGGCGCGCACGGGCACGTCGACGGAGAAATCGCGCGAAATCTCGTCGGCGCTGAAATCGATCAGCGCGAGCGATGCCGCTTCGGCTTCGCGCGGATCGCGGCGTTCGATCGCGTCGACGACGCGCGCATGCGCCTTCACCGCGACGTCGTGCGCACCGTCCTTCTGCGCGACGCGCGGATTCACGAGACGCACCGCACCGCGCACGATGGCCGCCATCTGCTGGAAGAACTGGTTGCCGCTCGCCTGAACGATTCGCGTGTGCAGCAGCTCGTCCGCCGTGTCGTATCCGGGGTCGCCCGGTTGCAACACCTTGAACGCTTCGAATGCCTCGCGAATGCCCGCGATGTCGACCGCCGTCGCACGAACGGCCGCCTGCGCGGTCGCGCGCGGTTCGATCAGCATCCGGAATTCGATGACGTCGCGCATGAACTGCGGATCCGGCTTCGCACGAAACCGCCAGCTCACCACGTCTTCATCGATCATGCGCCAGTCGCGCATCGGTCGAACGCGCGTACCGACTTTCGGACGCACGTCGAGCATGTCGCGCGCAAGCAACATCGACAATGCTTCGCGCATCACCGTACGGCTCACGTCGAACTCTTTCGACAGCACGTCCTGCGGCGGCAAAATGCCGCCGTACTTGTCTTCGACGATACCCGCGACAAGCCCATCCATCACTTTGGCGACCAGTGACCGGTCTTTGCCCTGCTCCATGACACCTCCCCGTGCGTCGATTTGCGAACACCTGCTCCGCAGTTCCGCCGGCCCTGGTTACGACTGTTCTTATGATCTATAAGTTGATGAGTTCGGGGATATTTCGCTATCTGGTAAACACCTGACAGGGTTATCCCTCTTTTTGACGTGGTGATTTATAAGGCTTCAAAAAAAGCCCGGGAAGCGCGCTGCGCTTGCCGGGCCGGGCTTTCGGTCGAATTTAAACATGCAATCCATTACGGCATCCTGACGCCATTACGGACTGCTTCTCATTCAGTTTCGATTAATCGGGATAAACGATCGTCTCAACGCCGTTTGCCGTGCCGAGCAGACACAGATTCGCGCCGCGCTCGGCGAACAGGCCAACCGTCACGACGCCCGGCCATGCGTTCACCTGCGCTTCGAAACCGCGCGGATCGGCGATCTGCAGCCCCTTCACGTCGATGATTTCGTTGCCGTTGTCGGTGATGTACGGCGTGCCGTCCTTCGTCACGCGCAGCACCGGCACGCCGCCCAGCGCGGTCAGGCGCCGGCCGATCGCCGTGCGCGCCATCGGCACGACTTCGATCGGCAGCGGGAATGCGCCGAGCACCGGCACGCGCTTGCTGCCATCCGCGATGCAGACGAACGTATCGGCCACCGACGCGACGATCTTCTCGCGCGTCAGCGCACCGCCGCCGCCCTTGATCATCGCGCCGCTTGCGTCGATCTCATCGGCACCGTCGACGTACACCTGCAGCGATTCGACCTCGTTCAGGTCGAACACCTTGATGCCGTGGGACTTGAGGCGTTCGGTCGTCGCGATGGAGCTCGACACGGCGCCGCGGTAGCGCGATTTAACGGCCGCGAGCGCGTCGATGAAGCAGTTCGCGGTCGAGCCGGTGCCGACGCCGATCACGGCGCCTTCCGGCACGTTCTGGATCACATAATCGGCGGCCGCCTGGCCGACCAGGCGTTTGAGTTCGTCTTGAGTCATGGGGTGGGAATACAGCGGGATTGCGGAAAACCGGCAGTTTACCGGACTCGGATGACGACCCGGGCTTTTTCGGCGCGTATTGCGGCGCCTCGCGCGCCGATCGATCGTCAGGGCGCGCCGGTTACGGCACCGTCCTCGGCCGGCGGCGTGCCGGGAAAATACTTGTCGAGCAACGCTTGCGCGATCGCATCGGTCCCAGCGTCCGGGTTGCCCGCATAGTCGGATGGCCGGAAATGCATCTGAAACGCCGCGAATACGCGTTGCGTGCGCGCGTCGAGCACGCCGTCGGTCGGCACGTCATAGCCGTAGCGTGCAAGCTTCAGCTGCAATTCCCGCACGTCGACGAGCGCGTGCGGATCGCGGCCGCCCAGTCGCGCGGCCACGGTCGCATCGTCCGGCCACGCGCCGACGCCGGCTTGCGCGAGCGCATGCCACGGGAACAGCGGCCCCGGATCGATCTTGCGTTGTGGCGCGATGTCGCTGTGCCCGACCACGCGCGTCGGCGGAATTCCGTAGCGCGCGACGATGTCCTTCGACAGGCGGATCAGCGCATCGACCTGTTCGGGCGGATACGGCTGCCACGTGCGGTTTTGCGGATCGAGCGGGCCGCGATTCACGTTCTCGATGCCGATCGACGCCGCGTTGAGCTCGGTCGTGCCCTGCCATTCGCTGATACCCGCATGCCATGCGCGTTTCGATTCGGGAACGAGCTGGTAGACGACCGGCATCCCGTGTTCGATGCGTGGTTGCGGCGGCACGACATAGTGCGCGCTGACCGAATCGCCCGTCAGCGTGCGCAGCGATTTCGCTTCGTCACTTTCGGTGTAATGCATCACGAGAAAGCGGATCCGCGAATCGGCGCCGCGCGCTTGCAGGCTCGTATCGGCGTAGTAGGTGCCGCGCCCGACCAGCGACGGCGATGCGCAGGCGGCCAGCAGGCCGAGGATGGCGCACGATGCGCCGAGGCGAAACAGGGTCATGGTCCGCGAGTTCCGGGAGCCGCGTGCCGCGCGCAATCGCGGCACACGTCGTTCGGGTCGTGACGGCCCGCGCATCGCGCGAGGCCGCGTGCGTCAGCCCGTGTCAGCCCTTCACGCGCCGCTGCCGCACCGCTTCGTACAGGCACACGCCGCTCGCGACCGACACGTTCAGGCTTTCGACGCTGCCGGCCATCGGGATGCTCATCACTTCGTCGCAGGTGTCGCGCGTGAGCCGGCGCATGCCTTCGCCCTCCGCACCCATGACGATGGCGACAGGGCCGTCGAGCTTCGTGTCGTACAACGTCCCCGGTGCCTCGTCCGACGTGCCGATGATCCACACGCCTGCCTCCTTCAGCTCGCGCAGCGCGCGGGCGAGGTTCGTCACCGTGATGTACGGCACCGTGTCGGCCGCGCCGCTCGCGACCTTCGCCGCGGTCGCGTTCAGGCCAACCGCGCGGTCACGCGGCGCGATCACCGCATGCGCGCCGGCCGAATCGGCGACGCGCAGGCATGCGCCGAGGTTGTGCGGATCGGTGACGCCGTCGAGCACCAGCAGCAGCGCCGGGCCCTGGATGCCGTCGAGCAGCTCGGACAGGTTCTGCGCGAGCGGAACGTCCTCGACGCGCGCGACGACGCCCTGGTGGCGCTCGGTATGCGCAAGGCCCCACAGGCGGGTTTCGTCGGCTGCGATCAGCCGCACGCCCGCTTCCTTCGCGGCGTGCAGGAAGTCCTGCATGCGGCGGTCGCGGCGCGTCTGGTCGTACAGCACCTCCGCAACCGTCGACGCATCGTGCCGCAAACGTGCGGTCACCGCATGAAAACCGTAAAGAACCTTCAGACGTGACATGACTGGAACAACCTTCGATCAAACGTGCGGCCGCGCGATGGGCGCAGCCGCGATCCATGGAAAAGGAAAGCGCCGCGTTGCCGGCCGGTGACCGGTAGAACGCGGCGTCTCTCGATACTGCAGGGGCGTGTGCATGCACCGCCCCGAACGCTCAATACTTCTTGCGGGCGTGTACCTTCTTCGCGGCCGTCTTCGCCGCCACGCCGCCCTTCTTCTTCGCGGCACGCGCGGCACGCGCCTCCTTCACCGCGACGGTCGGCGCGCTCGCCGCCTTCTTGCGACGCGGCGCGGCTTCCTCCACCGGCGGCAACGAGCGCACGCGCGGGCCGCCGCGATCGTTACCGTTACCGGCGACAGCCGGTGCCGGTACCGTACGCGGCGCCTTCACCGGCGTGTCGCGCACGAGGCGGAAATCGATCTTGCGCGCGTCGAGATCGACGCGGCTCACCTGCACGCGCACACGATCGGAGAGGCGATAGCGGATGCCCGTACGCTCGCCGCGCAGCTCGTTCTTGATCTCGTCGTACTGGAAGTAATCCGAGCCGAGTTCCGTGACGTGCACGAGCCCTTCGATGAACAGCGTATCGAGCTGCACGAAGATGCCGAACGACGTGACGCCGTTCACCATCCCACCGTACTCCTCGCCGAGCTTGTCGCGCATGAAGTAGCACTTGAGCCAGGCCTCGACGTCGCGCGACGCTTCGTCGGCACGCCGCTCGTTCGCCGAGCAGTGCAGGCCGAGTTCTTCCCAGATCGCGGTGTTCGATCGCGAACGGCCGCGCGCTTCGTCGTCGGCCTGTTGCATCGCGCGGGCGCGCGGCGACAGCGCGGTGTTCAGCTCGAAACCTTCCGGTGCCTTCGGCACGTACTTCTTGCCCGACAGGATCGAGTAGATCGCGCGGTGCGTGAGCAGGTCGGGATAGCGGCGGATCGGGCTCGTGAAGTGCGCGTACGCCTCATACGCGAGACCGAAGTGACCGATGTTGTCCGGACTGTAGACGGCCTGCTGCATCGAGCGCAGCAGCATCGGCTGCAGCATCTGCGCGTCGGGCCGGTCGCGGATCTGCGCCATCAGCGCGGCGTAGTCGCTCGCATGCGGCTTGTCGCCGCCGCCGAGCGACAGGCCCATGCCGCGCAGGAACGCGCGCAGGTTCTCGAGCTTCTCCGGCGTCGGGCCTGCGTGCACGCGATACAGGCCCGGGTGCTTGTTGCGCTTCAGGAAGTCGGCCGCGCAGACGTTCGCGGCCAGCATGCATTCCTCGATCAGCTTGTGCGCATCGTTGCGCTGACGCGGCACGATCTGTTCGATCTTGCCCTGCGAGTTGCAGACGATGTACGTCTCGGTCGTGTCGAAATCGATCGCACCGCGCTTCTGGCGGGCGGCGAACAGCGCCTTGTAGACGCCGTACAGATCCTGCAGGTGCGGTAGCAGGTCCGCGCGGCGCGCGGCCTCCGGCCCCTTCGTATTCGACAGCACGGCCGCGACTTCGGTGTACGTCAGGCGCGCGGCCGAATGGATCACCGCCGGATAGAACTGGTACGCCTTGATCTCACCGCGCGCCGTAATCACCATGTCGCACGCGAGCACGCAGCGGTCGACCTGCGGATTCAGCGAGCACAGCCCGTTCGACAGCTTCTCCGGCAGCATCGGGATCACGCGGCGCGGGAAATAGACCGACGTGCTGCGTTCCAGTGCGTCGGCATCGAGGCCGTTGCCCGGCTGCACGTAGTGCGACACGTCGGCGATCGCGACGATCAGGCGGTAGCCGTCGCCGCGACCGACCTTGGTCGGCTCGCAGTAGACGGCATCGTCGAAGTCGCGGGCGTCCTCGCCGTCGATCGTCACGAGCGGCACGTCGCGCAGATCGACGCGGAACCGCAGGTCGGCCGGCCGCACCTTGTCGGGCAGCGCGGCGGCTTCATCGAGCGCCGGCTGGCTGAACTCATGCGGCACGCCGTACTTGCGCACCGCGATCTCGATTTCCATGCCCGGATCGTCGATGTCGCCGAGCACTTCGACGACACGGCCGAGCGGTTGCGAATGGCGGCTCGGGAAATCGGTCAATTCGACGACGACGACCTGCCCGACCTTTGCCTTCTTCACGTTCTGCGTGATCAGGATGTCGTGGCCGATGCGCTTGTCTTCGGGTGCGACGATCAGCGCGCCGTTCTCGTTGAGCAGGCGGCCGATCACGCGCTTGTTCGCGCGCTCGGTGACTTCGACGACATGGCCTTCCGGGCGGCCGCGGCGATCGTAGCCGACGATTCGCGCGAGCACGCGGTCGTTGTGCATGACCTTCTGCATTTCGCCGTTCGGCAGGAACAGGTCGTCCTGGCCGTCGTCGCGGATCACGAACCCGTAGCCGTCGCGATGCCCCTGCACGCGGCCGGCGACGAAATTCGACGGATGGGTAAGCTGATAGTGGCCGCGCTTGTCGAGGCGGATCTGGCCGTCGCGTTCCATCGCGGCGACACGCCGGAAGAACCCTTCGCGCTCCTGGCGCTTGATCGACAACGCTTCGGCAATGTCGTTGGCTGCCAGCGGCGCGTCGCTCGTACGCAGCACGCCGAGAATTTCTTCACGGCTCGGAATGGGGTACGGATATTTGCTCAAGGGTTTGTCGATGATTGTTCTCGTTGCGTTGACTGATGGTGCACGGCATCAACATAGAAGTGTCCGTCAGACAGTTCTATAGTGACGGCGGCGGATCATTCTATCACCCGCCTGTGCCGCCAAATGACGCGAATGCCGCGTGCGGGCGCCGCAGCGGCCGGTTTGCGGTGCATCGCAAAAAAGTGTTGACACAATTAATTGGGGCGCTATAATTTCGCTTCTTTGCAGCAAGCAGCTACTGCAAAACGTGCCCAGGTGGCGGAATTGGTAGACGCACTAGGTTCAGGTCCTAGCGGTGGCAACATCGTGGAGGTTCGAGTCCTCTCCTGGGCACCATCTGTTTTTGAAAAGGTCGGCTTTATGCCGGCCTTTTTTCATTTCAAGCCCCGCATTACGCGCGCTGGCCGCGCCATATGCTCGTCACGCCGATTGATAGCAGAATTGATCGGTGATCGATTGCCCTCCCCGTTGGTACTACGTTAGCCGTCTTGCTTTCAACGAATCCAGCGAGGAACGCGATCCATGACGTCGATGCACCCGCCGCACGTTCGCACGCGCGATGCCGGCCGCCGGCATCCCGGCGCACGCCGAGAATTCGCCATACACGCTGCGCATCGGTCGACACGAATCCCGCCGTGAGGATTCCGTAGTCCCTCAGAACGTCGGTGAGCAGCAGAAGATCGCCGATACGTTTCGCGCAGCAGGTTTGCTGCATACCCGCGTCGACACAGCTGATGCGCTGCGCAGGAATTTCGCGGCAACGCGTGCAAATCCGATCCGCGCGTGACGCCCCGAACATGCGACGCGCGAAATTTTTATGGCCGTCGCATAAATTGTATTGACAGGCTTTCAAGACACGCTAGAATAGCGGTCTTCGCATCGCAGTAAGCGAAACGTGCCCAGGTGGCGGAATTGGTAGACGCACTAGGTTCAGGTCCTAGCGGTGGCAACACCGTGGAGGTTCGAGTCCTCTCCTGGGCACCACTTATTTAAGAAAGGCCGGCTTTTAGCCGGCCTTTTTCTTTTTCAGGCTCGGAAGGACGCAAAGCACTGCGCGCTTTGCATGAGGGTTCGAAACGCTGCGCTTGCAAGCGCGGCTCGGGGGGCACCGCCCGCGTTACCAAGCACCCCCTCCGCTTTCCAGAAACGGACGACCCATCAAGACCCGCCCGGCTGTCGACGTCAGGCGCCGTTCCAGCGTTTCGCGGCAATCGCGACACGCTCGCCCAGCACTTCCGCCGTCTTGCGATCGCTCTCGAGAATCGCATCGCCGCCCTCGTCCGCATTTGCCTGCGCCATCGCACCGAGGAACGACCCGAGCCGATTCAGATCGTTGACCGAACCCGCACTGCTGTTGTTGCCGGGCATCAGGCCGAGGCTGACCCACAGCATCTGATGCTGGGCAGCGAAAACCGCCAGTTGTTGCAGCGTCGAGAGCTTGTCGCCGCTTTGCGAAGCCGACACCGTGAAACCGGCCGCCAGCTTGTCACGCCACTTGCCCCAATGCTTCGACGATGCATCCATGAAGCCCTTGAACTGAGCGGACGCACTGCCCATGTAGGTCGGCGAGCCAAAGATGATCGCCTTCGCATCGCGCTCCAGGTACTCCCAGTGTTCGTCGATCGCGTCGACGGGGATCAACTTGACCGACGCGCCATCGACTTTCTCGACGCCGCGAGCAACTGCGTCCGCAATAACGGCTGCGTGGCCGTAGCCGCTGTGAAAAACCACTGCAATTTCAGACATGACGAACTCCTTGACGCGGACCGTTCCGCAATAAACGTTACCGTTACAGTAACATAAAAATCGCGATACAAGCGACCCACCCAGAGGTGCCGCACGCGTCATTGCGTATCGGCGTTGCGCGATGCACACGGGCAATCGTTGCGATCGCATCCTGTAGCCGCGGGGGCAGCGCGCACGACAGGATGTCGTCGACAATAATTTCTCCGGCGACAAACGTGAATGCGCATTCAGGAAATTTGCTCGATCCTTTCCGGCAGTAATTCCTCGCACCCGCATCGACCGGTCAATGTCTTCAGACGCGACGAATCAGGCGCGCCCTTTTTCTCACCGGTCCAAACGATCGCGCAAAAATCTGTTGACACGCCCTTCAGTCACGCTATAATTGCGGTCTTTCGCGATGCAGCAAAGCGAAACGTGCCCAGGTGGCGGAATTGGTAGACGCACTAGGTTCAGGTCCTAGCGGTGGCAACATCGTGGAGGTTCGAGTCCTCTCCTGGGCACCATCTGTTTTTGAAAAGGTCGGCTCTATGCCGGCCTTTTTTCATTTCCGGCTCCAGAATCCCTGCGGGCGCGCTTCCGCTTTCGCCGCGGCCGCAGCGCAACTCACCCCAGCCCGCCAACACGCACCGAGTGCCGACTCCACGCCAGCCTCGTGCGCGGAGACAATCACTTCGCCACCCGTGATCCGCCCCCAGCCTTGCCCACCAGCATCGATCCCCGCCCCAGAGGCAAAAACCGGGATTTCCCTAGGCTGACACGCCGCCGCTCACGCGGTTAAATAAATCAACGTGATTTATTTAATGCGTCGCAACCGACGCGCCCATGGAAGGAGACGCCATGAGAAGCCCGCACATCGGCCAGGGAAGCAACTCGGCCAACGTGCGCCGTTACAACGAGCGCCTGCTGTTGAAGACGCTGCGCCGTGCGGGTAGAGCATCGAAGGCCGATCTCGCCCGTCTCGCGAACATGACGGGCACGGCGGTCGGCAGCATTATCGCGTCGCTCGCCGATGCGAAGCTGATTGCGTTCGCCGGCCGCACCGAAGGCCAGCGCGGCCAGCCGGCATCGCTGATCCGCCTCGATCCGCGCGGCGCGTTCGGCATCGGCGTTCATCTCGACCGGATGCGCATCGAGACGGCGCTCGTCAATTTCGCGGGCGACGTGCTCGGCCGCCGCTCCCACGACACGCTGCTCCCCCCGCCCGCCGACGTGCTCGACATCGTGCGACGCGACATCGATGCGATGCAGGATCTGCTTCCCGCGCATGAGCGCGCGCGCCTGGCGGGCGTCGGCGTCGCGCAACCGTACAACCTCGGCGCATGGATGCGCGAGCTCGGCCTCGCGCCCGACACGTTCCGCGCATGGGAAGACGTCGACTTCGCGAGCGACCTCGGGCGCACGCTGTCGCTGCCCGTGTTCGGCGAAAACGACGGCAACGCGGCCGCGATCGCCGAACTGTTCTACGGGTACGGCCGGCAGTGCGACGACTTCGTCTACCTGTTCATCGGTCCGGCGATCGGCGGCGGCATCGCGATCGACGGCGACTGCCTGCGCGGCGTGACCGGCAATGCCGGCGACATCGCCGTGATTCCCGTCCCGCCGAGCCGGCTGGCCTCCGCGCCGCCGCCGCGCGGCCCGTGGGACATCCTGCTCGCCCGCGCATCGCTGCATGCGCTCGTGCGCCACCTGCGCCATCACGGCGAGACGGTCGAGAACCGTGCCGATCTCGAGGCCTGCATCGCGCGCGGCCTGCCGGCGGTCGACGAATGGATCGACGACTGCGTCGACGCACTCGCCCCGGCATTGCGCGCGGTGCTGTGCGTCGTCGATGCGCCGGTGGTCGTGCTCGATGCCGATACCGACGCCGGCCTGCTCGATGCGCTGACGACCCGCCTGCGCGCGGCGCTCGTCGCCACCGCGCCGGAAGCGCGCGGCACGCCGACGCTCGTGCGCGGCACGTTCGGCGCCGACGCCGGTGCGATCGGCGCCGCGACGCTGCCGATGTTCTTCAACTTCTCCCCGCGGGCCGGCATCCTCAAGGGCGCCCGCACCGAATCGCAGGAGGTCAACCATGTCGCGTTCTGAGTCGCCCCGGCCGCTGCTCGAGATGCGCCGGATCAGCAAGACGTTCCCGGCCGTGCGCGCGCTCGACAACGTCAGCCTGACCGTCTATCCGGGCGAGATCCACTCGCTGATGGGCGAGAACGGCGCGGGCAAGTCGACGCTGATGAAGATCCTGTCGGGCGCGTACCGCGCCGACGCCGGCGGCGAAATCCTGATCGACGGCGAGCGCATCGACGTCGATGGCCCGCTTGCCGCGCGTGATGCGGGCGTCGCGGTGATCTACCAGGAGCTGTGCCTCGCACCGAACCTGACGGTGGCGGAAAACATCTACGTCGGCCGCGAACTGCGGCGCGGCAACCGGCGCTGGGGCACCATCGACCGCGCGGCGATGGCGCGCGGCTGCCAGGACGTGCTCACACGTCTCGGCGCCCCGTTCGGGCCCGACATGCTCGTCGGCACGCTGTCGATCGCCGAGCAGCAACTCGTCGAAATCGCGCGCGCCGTGCACACCCGCGCACGCATCCTGGTGATGGACGAACCGACGACACCGCTGTCGTCGCGCGAGACCGAGCACCTGTTCGGCCTGATCCGCCAGCTGCGCGAGGAAGGTCTCGCGATCATCTACATCAGCCACCGGATGGCCGAGATCTATGAATTGTCCGACCGCGTGTCGGTGCTGCGCGACGGAGCGTACGTCGGCACGCTCGAGCGCGAATCGCTGTCGGCCGAGCGGCTCGTCGCGATGATGGTGGGCCGCGACATCTCCGGCTTCTACAAGAAGGAACATGCGCCGTACGACCCCGGCCACCTGCTGCTGTCGGTACGCGACATCGCCGACGGCGACCGCGTGCGCGGCTGCAGCCTCGACCTGCATGCGGGCGAGGTGCTCGGCATCGCCGGGCTCGTCGGCGCGGGCCGCACCGAGCTCGCGCGGCTGATCTTCGGCGCGGAACCGCGCACGCGCGGCGTCGTGAAGCTGGGCGATCGGACGTTCGGCGCGCATTCGCCGCGCGACGCGATCGACGCGGGCCTCGTCTACCTGACGGAAGACCGCAAGCGCCAGGGCCTGTTCCTGGACATGAGCGTGCGCGACAACATCAACATCTCCGTGTGCAACCGCGACGCCCGGCTCGGCGCGCTCGATCTCGCACGCGGCGCCGAACGCGCGCGCGATGCGATCGCCTCGCTGTCGATCCGCGTGCCGAACGCGAACGTGAACGTCGGCGCGCTGTCGGGCGGCAACCAGCAGAAAGTGCTGCTGTCGCGCCTGCTCGAGACGAAGCCGCGCGTGCTGATCCTCGACGAACCGACGCGCGGCGTCGACATCGGCGCGAAATCCGAGATCTACCGGATCATCAACGAACTGGCCCGTGCGGGCGTCGGCGTGATCGTGATCTCGAGCGAGCTGCCGGAAATCATCGGTGTCGCCGATCGCGTGCTCGTGATGCGCGAAGGCGAGATCGCCGGCCAACTCGGCGGCCACATGCACACGCCCATCACGCAGGAAGCGATCATCGCGCTCGCCACCGGCTCGCAGGCCGAACTCGCCGACGCGCACTGACCACGGCCCCTTCATCTCCCTCTTACGTCCAGGTACCGACATGATCAACCCGACCAAGCAGCGGAACCTCGCTTCCGCGACGGCCCATCCGGTGGCCAACCGTACGCCGCTGATGCGCGGCGCCGATCATCGCGCGCGCATGCAATCGCTGATGCGCACCGCCGGCATGCTGCCGGTGCTGCTGGTTCTGTGCATCGGCTTCGGTTTCCTGACCGACGGCTTCTTCACGCTGCAGAACCTGTCGATCGTCACGCAGCAGGCCTCGATCAACATCGTGCTCGCCGCCGGCATGACCTTCGTGATCCTGACGGGCGGCATCGACCTGTCGGTCGGCTCGGTGCTCGCCGCATCGGCCGTCGCCGCGCTGCTCGCGTCGACCATCCCCGGTTGGGGCTGGCTCGGCGTGCCGATCGCGCTCGCGGTCGGCCTCGTGTTCGGCGCGATCAACGGCGGCCTGATCTCGTTCCTGCGCCTGCCGCCGTTCATCGTCACGCTCGGCGCGATGACGGCCGTGCGCGGGGTCGCCCGCCTGATCGGCAACGACACGACCGTCTTCAACCCGCAACTGCCGTTCGCGTTCATCGGCAACGGCACGATCCTCGGCGTGCCCTGGCTCGTCGTGATCGCGTGCGCGGTGATCGCGCTGTCCTGGTTCATCCTGCGCCGCACGGTGCTCGGGATGCGGATCTATTCGGTCGGCGGCAACCCTGAAGCCGCGCGCCTGTCGGGCATCAACGTGCGGGCGATCCAGCTGTTCGTGTATGCCGCGTCGGGTCTGCTCGCGGGTCTCGGCGCGGTGATGTCGGCCGCGCGGCTCTATGCGGCCAACGGCCTGCAGCTCGGCCAGTCGTACGAACTCGATGCGATCGCCGCGGTGATCCTCGGCGGCACGAGCTTCGTCGGCGGCGTCGGCTCGATCGTCGGCACGCTGATCGGTGCGCTGATCATCGCGGTTCTGACCAACGGTCTCGTGCTGCTCGGCGTATCCGACATCTGGCAATACATCATCAAGGGGCTCGTGATCATCGGCGCCGTCGCGCTCGATCGCTATCGCCAGCGCGACTCGGCCCGTACCTGACACGGATTCCTCACCATTCAACCATCAGGGCGCAGGCAGGTCCTCCTGCGCCCGTCCGCCAACGGACCTTCCGGAGACACAACGACATGTTCAAGCACAAAGCCGCCCTGACCGCCATCGCCTGCGCGCTCGCCTTCGGCGCCACCGCCGCCCACGCAGCCGACAAGCCGCTGAAATCGATCGGCGTCACGGTCGGGTCGCTCGGCAACCCGTACTTCGTCACGATCGTGAAAGGCGCCGAAGCGCGCGCGAAACAGCTCAACCCGAACGCGAAGGTCACCGCGGTTTCCGCCGACTACGACCTGAACAAGCAGTTCACGCAGATCGACAACTTCATCTCCGCGCATGTCGACATGATCCTGCTCAACGCGACCGATCCGAAGGCGATCGAGCCGGCGGTGAAGAAGGCGCAGGCGGCCGGCATCACGGTCGTCGCGGTGGACGTCGCGGCAGCCGGCGCGAACGCGACCGTGCAGACCAACAACGTGAAGGCCGGCGAGCTGGCGTGCGACTACCTCGCGAAGAAGCTCAGCGGCAAGGGCAACGTGATCATCGAGAACGGCCCGCAGGTGTCGGCCGTGATCGATCGCGTGAACGGCTGCAAGGCCGTGCTCGCGAAAAACCCGGGCATCAAGCTGCTGTCGAGCGACCAGGACGGCAAGGGCTCGCGCGAAGGCGGGATGAACGCGATGCAAGGCTACCTGACGCGCTTTCCGAAGCTCGACGGCGTGTTCACGATCAACGACCCGCAGGCGATCGGCAGCGATCTCGCGGCGAAGCAGCTGAATCGCCCGAACATCGTGATCACGTCGGTCGACGGTGCGCCGGACATCGAGGTGGCGCTGAAGTCCAACACGCTCGTGCAGGCGTCGTCGAGCCAGGACCCGTGGGCGATGGCGCAGCAGGCCGTCAACGTCGGCTACGGGATCATGAACGGCCAGAAGCCGGCCAACCCGATGATCCTGATCGAGCCGACGCTCGTCACGCGCGACAACGTGAAGGGCTACAAGGGCTGGAGCAGCCCGCGCTGATCGCGCGACGCCACCCGCGATCCCGGGCGGTGCCGGGCCACGCCGCCGTATCGCCGCGCGCGGCGCCCGGCCCTGCCCGTCCGCTCACCTCAACCGCTGCACCGCCGCGCGACACGCCGCGGCACAAGGTTTTCGACATGACGACGACGCTCCCCCGCCTGATCGTATTCGGCGAAGCGCTGACCGATTTCATCCGCGACGACGCGCAGCACTGGCGCAGCGTCGCCGGCGGCTCGTGCTGGAACGTGGCGCGCGTCGGCGCGCGGCTCGGCGTGCCGACCGCCTTCGCCGGCACGGTCAGCCGCGACATCTTCGGCGACGAACTGATGCGCAGGAGCGCTGATGCCGGGCTCGACCCGCGCTTCATCCGGCAGGTCGATCGTGCGCCGCTGCTCGCGATGGTCGTGTCGAAGCAGCCACCCGACTATTTCTTCATCGGCGAAAACAGCGCCGACCTCGCGTTCGATCCGGCCGACTTGCCCGACGGCGCGCTCGACGCGGCCGAGATCGTGCACGTCGGCTCGCTCGGCGTCGTGCGCGAGCCGCTTGCGTCGCGCCTGATCGACGTCGTGCAGGCTGCACGCGCCGCCGGCAAACGAATCTCGTTCGATCCAAACTATCGCGCGCCGATGGCCGCGCCGTCGTATCGCGCCACACTGCGCCGGCTGGCAAGTCTCGCCGACTGGATCAAGGTTTCCGACGAGGATCTGCGCGGCCTGTTCCCCGAACTCGACGAAGCCGCCGCGCTCGCACAATTGCGCGCGTGGGCGCCCGATGCGAGCGTGCTCGTCACGCGCGGCGCGGCCGGCATGCAACTCCTGCATCGCGATTCCGCGCTGTTCCAACCGGCGTTCGCGACCGAGGTCGCCGATACCGTCGGCTGCGGCGACGCCAGCATCGGTGGCTGGCTCGCCAGCCAGCTCACGCGCCCCGGCGCATCGGCCGCCGAACATCTGCGCTACGCGGCAGCGTGCGCGGCGGTCGCCTGCGCGCACGCGGGCGCGTATGCGCCGACGGCTGCCGAGGTGGCAGAGGTCATGGCAAATCCCGTGGCTGCCGAAGCGGCCGACGCCGCGCTATCGGACTAGACAGCACCGGAACGCGCTGGACGGCGCGTTCGTCACGCACCGCCCTGCGCGCCCTTTCCGCCATTACCGCGCGCCTGCAGCAATTGCAGGCTCTCGTCGACACTCAGTTCGGACATCTCGTCGTCGCGCAGCGTCTCATCTGCCGCACGGCGCAGCGCATGCAGCGCGTGCTCCTTGAGCCGCACGATCGCGAACTGCAGCCCACGGGCCGCGCATTCGGCCGCGAACGTACGCAACGACTCGATCGTCGTGCCGTCCACGTCCGGCGTTTCCTCGAGACTCAGCAGCACGGTACGCGTATCGGGCGCGGCCTTCATCAGCGCACGCACGCGATTGAGCATCCGGTCCGCGTTCGCGAAGAACAGCTGCGCCTCGGGCCGCACGATCAGCACGCCGGGCACCGGCTTCGCATCGGCATGATTCGCGACGTCGACGAAGTCGTGCCCGTCGCGCAACCGGCCGAGCACGCTCACGTTCGGCTCCGACAACTTGCGCAGCGTCAGCAGCAGGCTCACGCCGATGGCCGCGAGCAGGCCGTGCAGCACGCCGAGCACGAGCACCGCGAGCAACGCGGCGATCACGACGAGCCGGTCGCGATGCCAGACCCAGTACGGCCGGAACACCGTCGGATGCAGCGAGTGGCTGACCGCAAAGATCACGATCGCCGCGAGCACGGGCTCCGGCGTGCGCGCAAGCTGCGGCAGCAGCAGCCACACGATCAGCGCGACCACGCCGGCCGCCCACAAGCCCGCGAAACGCGACCGCGCACCGGCCGCCTCGTTCGCGGACGTCGCCGAATAGCCGGCGCCGACCGGCATCCCGTGCAGCAGCCCCGACACGAGGTTCGCGCAGCCGAGCGCGACGAGGTCGCGGTTCGGCGACACGCTGTCGCCATGCTTCAGCGCGAAGTTGCGAATCGATCCGTACGACTCCGCATACAGGATCAGCATCAGCGCGAAAGCAAGTTCGACCGTCTGCATCCATGCATTGCGGTCGAGATGCGGCAGGCCGAATTCGATGTGCCGGAAATCGATGTGCCCGACGATCGCGATCCCGTAGTGCTGCCAGTCGACCATATACCCGGCCGCGATCGACAGCACGATCACGACCAGTGTCGCGGGCACGCGCGAGCGCCGGCCGAGCACGAACAGCAACGCGAGCGCGGTCGCGCCGAGCGCGACGCTCGCGAGGTTCGCATGCGGCGCGCCGGTGACGAGCTCGAGCGCGACATGCGGCGCGTCGCTGTGCTGCACGGAGATCGCGAGAATCTTCGGCAACTGCTTGATGACGATCGTCAGCGCCAGGCCGAACGTGAAACCGCGCAGGACCGGACGCGCGACGAAATCCGACATGCCGCCCAGTCGCGCGGCGCCCGCCAGGATGAACAGCACGCCGGTCATCGCGACGAGCGCGGCCGCCAGCGCGAGCTGCGCGGCAAGCGCCATCCCGGACTCGGCCAGCACGGTCGCGGCGAGCACGGCCGCCGACGACGATGTCGACGACACGATCGCAAAGCGACTGCTGCCAGTCAGCGCATAGACGACAAGCCCCGACAGCAGCGCGATGAGACCGGCCTGCGGCGGCAGGTTGGCGAGACCCGCGTACGCGACCGCCTCGGGAATCAGCAGCCCGGCGATCGATACGCCGGCCAGCGCATCGAGGCCGATGCGCCGCATGGGCGGCGACGTTGCCGCATCGAGTGCAGCGAAATGCTCGGGATGCTGCGGGCCGGCATCCGGACGGGGCGGGACGGTCGTCATGAAGTGGCAGGCACCAGGCGCGTATCAGGGCTTGACGGCAATGACGCCCGACCAGCCGGGCAGATAGCGCGCGTCCTGCTCGTGCGCATGGCGCAGCGAGAGGTCGAGCGCCTTCGAGAAGTTCTTGCGGATCTGGTCGAGCGTCACGTGCTGGCGCAGGTAGTCGGCCCACAGGAATTCGCTGAACGGCGTCGCATCCTTCGCGTAGCCGCCGGCCGTGCGCAGCTCGCCCGCAAGGCTCCGGTACGGATCGTCCTCGAGCCCCGTCAGCGCCTTCGGCAGATGTGCGTAGTCGCGACGCGAACCGTCCGCGCCGAACGGATGCACCCACTGGTTGTGTTCCATCATCCGCCAGAAGATCGTGTCGTCGAGCCAGGACAGATCCTTCAGCAGCATCGCGTTCACACGCGTCTCCCCTTCCTCGATCAGCGCGAGGCCGAGGTGGTGATGATCGGTGATGTAGTGCAGCCCGCCCGGACCGAGGACGGCCGGAAACCAGTGCGACTCGATCGCGGCTTTGCGCGCGCGCTTGTCGAGCGTCTTCCAGTGCTTGCGCTTCGCTTTCACTTCGCGATAGCCGACCGTCATTTGCGTCGGACGCAGTGCGTCGAGCTGGACGGGAATGAGATGAACGTCGTTGCCGAGTGCCATGGTCGTACCCCATGTTACGAATTTCCGGCAACGATACTCCTGATCTGACGAGCCGTTAATACGTCACGGCCTCGATGTGCCTGTGCTTGACCATCTCTGACAACCGGACGCAACACTATGTACGCAGGTCGTCGCGCTCGAGACGGTGGCGCACGTAAGGAATCCCGTCGTGAACGACGCTCACGCGCCGCATCCCGAGCTTGCGTGCGACGTTCAGCGACCCCTTGTTCGCCTCGGCGATATCGGCGATCACGCGCGGCAGCCGCACGGTGTCGAACGCATGACGCACGACGGCCGCGGCAGCCTCGCATGCGATGCCGCGCCCCCACGCGGCACGCACGAGCCGCCAGCCGATCTCGACGTCGCGCGCGCCACCCGCATAGTCGGGAATCAGCAGGATCCATCCGACGAACGCATCGGGCGCGGCCTTCTCGAAGATCGACCAGTAGCCGAGGCCCGGCGGATACGCGCGCGTGATCCGATGCGTGACGAAGCGGCGATGTTCGTCCGGGTCGTGCCACGGGCCCGCGATGTAGCGCGTGACCTCGGGATCGCGATCCATCTCGATGCTCGCGTCGAGATCGGCCAGCACGCGCGGGCGCAGCCACAGCCGCCCGGTCTCCAGGACGGGCAACGCGGCAACGGATGGTTCGGTCATCGGGACTCCTGATTCGATAGCGATGCGCGTCGCGCACATTACATGACTGATACAAAAAGCCTTCCGGAATGATACAGATGCCTGTCGCCTGTCTCGCGCACGCTCATTTCCGTTTTCTCAACAATCCATTTCATAGGGATTATTCCCGATTCGCGGTTATCGCACCCCGCATCGTACGGTGCCGCGGCCTACACTCGATCCATGCCCCCGCACCGCGCGCAAGCCGGGCCGGCATCCGCCAGCGGATCGTGAGCGCGCAAGCCTACGAGGAGACCTCGGACATGAGCTGGACCCGCGAACAACGCAACGTCACGATCGCCGCCTACCTGGGCTGGACACTCGACGCGTTCGATTTTTTCCTGATGGTCTTCGTGCTGAAGGACATCGCCGCCGAATTCGCGTCGACGATTCCCGCGGTCGCGTTTGCGCTGACGCTCACGCTCGCGATGCGCCCGATCGGCGCGCTGATCTTCGGACGGCTCGCGGACCGATTCGGCCGCCGTCCGACGCTGATGGTCAACATCGCGTGCTATTCGCTGCTCGAACTCGCGTCGGGCTTCGCGCCGAGCCTCGCCGCGCTGCTGGCGCTGCGCGCGCTGTTCGGCATCGCGATGGGCGGTGAATGGGGCGTCGGCTCCGCGCTGACGATGGAAACCGTGCCGACCCACGCGCGCGGCTTCGTGTCGGGCTTGCTGCAGGCCGGCTATCCGAGCGGCTACCTGCTCGCGTCCGTCGTGTTCGGCCTGTTCTACCAGTACATCGGCTGGCGCGGCATGTTCATGGTCGGCGTGCTGCCCGCGCTGCTCGTGCTGTATGTGCGCACGCACGTGCCCGAATCGCCGGCCTGGAAGCAGATGGAAAAGCGTCCGCGGCCGAGTCTCGCGGCCACGATCCAGCAGAACTGGAAACTCACGATCTACGCGATCGTGCTGATGACCGCGTTCAACTTCTTCTCGCACGGCACGCAGGACCTCTACCCCACCTTCCTGCGCGAACAGCATCACTTCGATCCGCATACCGTGTCGTGGATCACGATCGTGCTGAACATCGGCGCGATCGTCGGCGGCCTGTCGTTCGGCGCGATCTCGGAGAAGATCGGCCGCCGTCGCGCGATCTTCGTCGCCGCACTGATCGCGCTGCCGGTGCTGCCGCTGTGGGCGTTCTCGAGCGGCCCGGTCGCGCTCGCCGCCGGCGCGTTCCTGATGCAGATCTCCGTACAGGGTGCGTGGGGCGTGATCCCCGTCCACCTGAACGAGATCTCGCCCGACGAGATTCGCGCGACGTTCCCCGGCGTCGTCTACCAGCTCGGCAACCTGCTCGCGTCCGGCAACGCGACGATGCAGGCGTCGCTCGCGGTTTCCCAGGGCAACAACTACGGTTTCGCGCTGGCGCTCGTGGCCGGCATCGTGGCCGTCGTGATCGCCGTGCTGATCCTGTTCAGCCGCGAACGGCGCGGCATCGACATGACGCAATCGGTCAATACGCGTAGCACCATCGGCTGAGCCTGCGCATTGCCGCATCGCACCATCGCGCGCGCCCCATCCCGCCGGGGCCGCGCGACAGACTTTCCGCATTCGCACATCGAACTAGAGGAATTTGTCCAGATTCCTCGCTTGCCCGCGCCGCCCGCGTTTTTTTATCTTAATAAAAACGGCTGTTTGAATCCGATAATCAAATCACCTGTTCGCGGCCGGGCGACCGGCATTGGGAGGCGGGACATGGCAGTCAGTCAGGAGGGGCGACCGTCGGCGGGACGGCCGTCCGGGACGCGGTCATCCGGAAATCGGCAGACCGGCGGGACGAAGGCGCGCATTCTCGATGCGGCCGAGGACCTGTTCATCGAACATGGCTTCGAAGCGATGTCGATGCGGCAGATCACGTCGCGCGCGGCGGTGAACCTCGCCGCGGTCAACTACCACTTCGGCAGCAAGGAAGCGTTGATCCACGCGATGCTGTCGCGTCGGCTCGATCAGCTCAACCAGGAACGTCTCGGCATCCTCGACCGCTTCGATGCGCAGCTCGGTGCACACATCACCTGCGAGCACGTGCTCGGCGCGATGTTCATTCCCGCGCTGAAGGCGTCGCGCGACCCCGAGCGCGGCGGCCCCGCGTTCCTGCGGCTGATCGGCCGCGCGTATACCGACCCGTCGCCGTTCGTGCGCAACTTCCTGACCGCGCACTACGCGAGCGTCGCGGGCCGCTTCTTCGACGCATTCCAGCGCGCGCTGCCGCACCTGCCGCGCACGGAGCTCGGCTGGCGGCTGCACTTCGCGATCGGCGCGCTGTCCGGCGCACTGGCCGGTGCCGAAACCGAAAGCCTCATCGACGAATTCTCGCAAGGCCGCACGATGAACGACGTGCAGATGATCGCGCGGTTGTCCTCGCTGATCGTCGCCGCGCTGAAGGCGCCGATGCCCGACAGCGCGCAGCTGTCGATCTTCGCGGCCGTGCTCGACGATGCGGGTGCGAGCGAGGCGTTCGGGCTGCCGTCGAGCGCGCCGGCCGCCGATCCGGCGACGGTGCAATCGGCGAGTTGATCGCACGAGGCCGCGCAGGCGGCGATTCACGATTTTGGCGGCCCGGGCCGGCGTTGACACGCTGGCCCGGGCCGAACGAATGTCATGCGGCGGGAGCCAAGTCTGGCTTGCGCTCGTCGACGAAAAAGCATGGGGCGAGAGTTAGCGCTGAAGCGTCAACTCTCGTCGACCGCGAAGCATGGGACGAGCGTAAGCGCTGAAGCGCTAACGCTCGTCGACCGCAAAGCATGGGACGAGCGTAAGCGCTGAAGCGCTAACGCTCGTCGACACCGGAGACACGTCATGTCCTCATCCGCAGCAACCGCAGCGGCCCAGCTCCCGCCGAACACCGACGGCATCTGGTACGCCTCGTATCCGCCCGGCGTGCCGCATGAAATCGACGTCACGCAATACGCATCGCTCGTGCAATTCTTCGACGAATGCACGACGCGCTTCGCCGAGCGCGTCGCCTACGTGAGCGCAGGCGCATCGATGACCTATCGCACGCTCGCGCAAAAAGTCGATGCGTTCGCGTCGTATCTGCAAAGCACCGGCGTGAAACCGGGCGACCGCGTCGCCATCATGCTGCCGAATACGTTCCAGTACCCGGTCGCGCTGTTCGGAACGCTGAAGGCCGGCGCGATCGTCGTCAACGTCAACCCGCTCTATACCGCGCGCGAACTCGCGCACCAGCTGAAGGACAGCGGCGCGCAGACGATCGTCGTATTCGAGAACTTCGCGCGCACGCTGCAGGACGCGTTGCCGGAAACGCAGGTGAAGAACATCGTCGTCACCGCGCTCGGCGACCTGCTCGCCGACGGCTTCAATGCAAAAGGACGCCTGATCAATTTCGTGCTGAAGCATGTGAAGAAGCTCGTGCCGGCCTACAGCCTGCCGCAGGCGATCCGGCTGCGCGCCGCCCTCGCGCTCGGCGCACGCGGCAAACCGCAACCGGTGCAGACGACACGCGACGATCTCGCGTTCCTGCAATACACGGGCGGCACGACCGGCGTCGCGAAAGGCGCGATGCTCACGCACGGCAACCTGATCGCGAACCTGCTGCAGGCCAAGGCGTGGATCGCCGACCAGGTCTCGGGCGACGTCGAGACCGTGTTGACGCCGCTGCCGCTTTATCACATCTATTCGCTGACGGTGAACGCGTTCATCTTCATGGGGCTCGGCGGGCGCAACATCCTGATCGCGAATCCGCGCGACATGAACATGGTGATGAAGATCATCCGCAACGAGACATTCACCGGAATCACCGGGATCAACACGCTGTACAACGCGTTCCTCGACAACGAGGAATTCCGCAAGCGCGACTTCTCCAAGCTCAAGCTCGCGATGGCGGGCGGCATGGCGATGCAGCGCGCGGTCGCGGAGCGCTTTCAGGAGGTCACGGGGCGGCCGGTCGTCGAAGGCTACGGGCTCACCGAATGCTCGCCGATCGTCACGATGAATCCGGTGGATCTGACCGACATGGCCGCGTTCAGCGGCTCGATCGGCCTGCCCGCCCCGTCGACGCTCGTGCGCTTCCGGCGCGAGGACGGCACCTGGGCCGCCGTCGGCGAGCCGGGCGAGCTGTGCGTGCACGGCCCGCAGGTGATGCGCGGCTACTGGCAGCGGCCCGACGAGACCGCGAAGGTGATCGACGCCGACGGCTGGCTCGGCACCGGCGACATCGGCGTGATGGACGAGCGCGGCTTCATCCGCCTGATCGACCGCAAGAAGGACATGATCCTCGTCTCGGGCTTCAACGTGTATCCGAACGAGATCGAGGAAGTGCTGGTCATGCATCCGGGCATCAGCGAAGCCGCCGCGATCGGCATCCCGGACGAAGTCCAGGGCGAACGGATCAAGGTCTTCGTCGTGCGCCGCGACCCGACGTTGACGGTCGACGACGTGCTCGCGCATTGCCGCAAGAACCTGACCGGCTACAAGATGCCGAAGTTCGTCGAATTCCGCGACGCGCTGCCGCAGACGAACGTCGGCAAGATCCTGCGCCGCGCGCTGCGCGACGAGGAACTCGCCAAGCTCAAGGCCGCGAAGCAAGGCTGAACGATCCATCGCCCCGGGAGACGCTGTCGATGAACGAAGGAACGAAGCGCCGCACGCGGCACGCCGCCGCGGCCGTCGCGTGCATGCTGTCGCTCGCGCAAGCTGGCCTGCATGCGCAGGAAACCGCCGCCGCCGCGAGCGCGGCCCAGGAGGCCGCACTGCCGGCGGACCTGGCGAAGGTCACGCGTGAGCCGGTCGCGCAGCAGGCGCGCTGGCTGCGCACGGCCGCCCAGCGCGGCACGCTCGCACAACTTGACGACGCGACGCTCACGGCGCTGTTCAAGACGCTCGATCCGCTCGCCGTCCCGCTCTATATCCGCAACGGTCCCAATGGCTATCCGTCGTACCAGTTCACGATGGTGCGCCAGGAGCGCATCAGCGGGAAATGGTCCGACACGCCCGACCGCATGCTCGTGAAGACGACCCGCGAACCGTTGCGGGTGTATGCGAAATGGCTGCCGGGCGGCGCGCATACCGGACAGGAGACGATCTACGACACGACCCAGCGCAAGGACGAGATGTACGGCCATCTCGGCGGCCTGCTCGGCAAGATTCCGCTGTGGACGGCGCTCGACGGCGCACTCGCACGCGCGCAGTCGAATCACCAGGTTAAGGATCTCGGCACCGAGTTCATCACGAACCTGTACCTGACCGAAGGAAAGAAATACCAGGAAGCCGGCGTGCAGCGGCCGACGCAAGTGGAAGCGAAGACGATCGGCGGCGTGCGCGTCGTCGCGCTCACCTACGAGACGCCGACCGGCCGCCCGCAGTTCTACGCGAAGAAGGAAACCCTCGGGCTCGACCTGCACGCGCCGTACTTCAGGACCGTCGAATCGTATGACAACGACGGCAAGATCTTCGAACGAATCGTCATCGAGAAAATCGCGCCGGTGACGCTCGACGAATCCGCGTTTGACCCGAAGAATCCGGATTACGCGTTCTGAACGTCACCGGCGCCGCGCAGGTCGCGCTCAATCGTCGTCATCGTCGTGATGCTTGCGCCAATGCTTGTAATAGTGCTTGCGCCATTTCCGGTAACCGTCGTCGTCCTCTTCGCCGTAGTAGCCGTATCCGTAACCCGGATAGGCGACCACCGCCGGCTGCGGCGCCACATAGACCGGTGCCGGCTCGACATAGACCGGCGCGACCGGCACGCCGATGCCCACCGACAGGTCGACGTGTCCCGCCATTGCACTGCCGGAAGCGAGCAACGCCACACCCCCGATCCACACCGCCAATCCCCTCTTGTTCATGTTCCCCTTCCCGGATCCGCCGGCCAGCCCGGCACGCGCGTCGAATGTAATCGCGCCGCGCGCCGCCAGGTGCTACGCCGTTGCGAGAGTCGTAACGCGACGTAACGAAACGGCATTAGCCATTCGACCGAATCGCGAAAATGCACGGGAACGTCTATAGTGGGTTACGGTTCGACACAATCGCGACTGCGCACTGGTGGAACGAACAGGGTAAAATCCCGCCAAACACTTGGTGGGCAACCACGCCACACACGCACAACATATTCTCTGACGCAGGCTCCTGCCGCACCTCAATGGCCAATCCCGCAGAATCCCATCCGCAAAACGACTTCATCAATTCGGCGCGCAAGGAACGTAAGCGTGTTGAAATCTATCTCGTCAACGGCATTCGTCTGACGGGGTGTATCGAGTCGTTCGACCAGTACCTGGTGATGCTGCGCACCCCCGTGGGTCTGCAAGGCATCTACAAGCGTGCGATTTCCACGATCCAGCTCGACACGGGCGGCTCGCGCCCGGGCGGCGGCGGCCCCCGCGGCCCGCGTACCGGCGGTCGGCCGGGCGGCCGCGAAGGCGGCGGCCACAGCCCGTACGGCTCGCACGGCGGCGCCCGCGAATCGCGCGGCGACGGCGGCGGCTACGGCTCGCGCGAACCGCGTGAAGGTTACGGTTCCCGTGAACCGCGCGAAGGCTATGGCTCGCGCGAACCGCGCGAGGGTTATGGCGCGCCGCGCGAGCCCCGCGAAGGCTACGGCGCACCGCGCGAAAGCTACGGCGCACCGCGCGACGCCGGCGAGGCATCGGGCAACACGTCGCCGTCCGACGCACGCGGCGGCAACGGGCCGGTGATCGTCACGCGCCGCCGGCGAATCGTGCCGGACGGCCAGTAAAACGAAAGGGCAAGCCAAGCGGCTTGCCCTTTTTTCTGGTGGGTCGGCGCGGCATGTCGCCGCACCGGCCATGCCGTGATCGCTCAGTGCGCCGTCGTCGGCAAGCCTGCGTCGGCCTCGCGCTGCAGCGAACGCACCTGCTGCTGCAATGCGCGCAGTTGCGACTGAAGCTGCGCCTGTTGCGCCTGCAACGCCGCCGTTTCGGTGCGGACGCTCTTCTGGCGATCCGCGACCGCTGCCTGCTGCTCGCGTGCGATCGAGATGTCCGCCTGCAGACGCCGCGCCCGTTCCTGCGTGACTTCGATCTGCCGGTCCATCTGCGCCTTTTGCGATTCCAGCTTCGCCGCACGCAGTTCGTTGACGGCCAGCCGTTCCGCCTGACGTGAGAAATCGCGATAGATCGTCTCGGCCCGCGTTTCGTCGTAAGTCTTGATCACCCGCCAGAACGCCTTCTGCTGGAACAGCGCGACGAAATAGGAACCGTCCTTCACGCTGAACAGCAGGCTCGCGCCGTAGCTGCCGTTATAGCTGGTGCGCATTTCCGTCAGCGAATGCGCCTGGATCTGGCGCTGCAGTTCGTCGACCGTGCTCTGCCCGGTCGTCTCGCCCGCCTGCGGCTGTACCGACGTCTGAGCTTGCTGATCGATCACCGGGATCGCCGCCACCGGCGCCGACGCCTGCTGCACCGCCGGCGATGCATTGCCGGCCAACCCCTGCGCGAACGCGCCCTGCATGCCTCCCATCATGGCGAGCAACACACACGCCCGCCCCAACCCCGTCATATGGCTCATGAATTTCGATTCCCCGCCCGTGTCGTTGTAATTCAGCGCGATTTTATCTCATTAATTATTCGCTTTCGCGAGTCTCGGGCTCTTCGTCGAATATCTGATACTTGCGCATCTTTTCCCACAGGACTTTCCGGCTGATGCCGAGCTGCTGCGCCGTATCCTGGCGCCGCCAACCGTTTGCGTCGAGGGCGGCGATCACGCGGCTGCGCTCGTTCATGTCCCACTTGCTGCGGTCGACGAAGACCTCTGCCGCACTCTCCACCGGCACCGGCTGCGCCGAATTGCGTGCATGCGCGACCAGCCGCTGCAGTCGCGCGGCATCCCAGCCGCCCGTTTGCCGCACCGTCACCCCGACGCGCTCCGCAAGGTTGCGCAGTTCGCGCACGTTGCCGGGGAAATAGCTGTCCGCCACCGCGTCCGCGAGCCAGTAAGGCAGGTCGGACAACTGCGCGAGCCGCTCGTCGCCCACCACCTCCGCGACAAACGACTTGAACAGCGCGATCTTGTCGACCGCGCCCCGCTCTTCCAGCGACGGAATGCTCAGCTCGATCACCGCGAGCCGATAGTAAAGATCCGCGCGGAACAGGCCCTCCTTCACGAGCTGCGGCAGCTTCTTGTTGCTGGCCGCGACGAGACGGAAATCGACCTTGATCGGCGTCGTCGCGCCGACCCGCAGCACGGCGCCGTCCTCCAGCACGCGCAGCAGCTTGACCTGCTGGTACAACGGCAGGTCGCCGACTTCGTCGAGGAACAACGTGCCGCCCGCCGCCTGTTCGAAATAGCCTTTATGCGCAACAACCGCGCCGGTGAACGAACCCTTCGCGTGCCCGAAGAACAGCGACTCGAACAGGCCGTCCGGAATCGCGCCGCAGTTGACCGGCACGAATTCGCCGGTCCGGTAGCGCGAATGCTTTTCGTGGAGCAATTGCGCGATACGTTCCTTGCCGACGCCGGTTTCGCCGTGCAGCAACACGTTGGTGTCGCAGTCGGCGAACGTATCGACCTCATGCAGCAGCGCCTGCATCGACTCCGAGTGCGCGACGAGTTCGGACGGCTGCAGCGTATCGGCCGCGTGCGCGCGCAGCTGCGTGACGAGCTTGCCGATCATCCCGCGCAGTTCGGCGCAGGTGAAGTCGAGCGGCAGGATGTGCGAATAGTCGGGCGGATACTGCGACGCGTCGTGGTCGCGCGCCGCGCCGACCCAGACGACCGGCATGCCGATGTTGGCCTGCCAGTCGCGCAGGAACGCCGCGCCGGTTTCGATCATCGTCACGCTGATGATCGCGAGCGACGGCCGCAACGCGGCGCGCTCCGGCGAGATTTCCGCATTGTCGGCGCGGATCACTTCGACGTCGAAGCTCGCCATGCAGCGGGCAACGCGGTCGACGATGTCCGCCTTGCCTTCCCAGACGTACAGGTCGAGTTCTGCGATTGCGGAGGTGGTTCTCATGATTCAGGTGCGGCTACGGTTATTGACGAGTGATGCGGCACTGCGGGTCAGGCGTGGGGCATGGGCCGAAGCGCTGCCCGCGCTCCCGACGCAAGTGGACGCCGCGGTTTTCATTGCACGAGCATCGGATTGCCGCATTTGATCGAATCCGGTGTATTTGTGACATAGGCGTTCCCAAGACTCAAGCCGAGCAAGCCGGTGACCGACGTCAGCAGGGAATCGATCGGTTGCAGGACGAGCGGAACGAGTGTGCTCGCCAGTGCGGTCAGAAGCGGCCCGGTGATGAGGCTCACCACGGGATTCAATATACCGGCCAGCAATCCTGCCAGACTGCCCTGTGGGGCAGACAGTGACAGCGTCAGACCACCGTTGGCGATACCCTGAACCGCGGGCGACAGGAACTGATCGGTTCCCACGGAAAGCATGTACGGCGATGCCGGACTCGGCGACGCGGATGATCCAGGCCCAGGATAGGTGAACACCAGCGACGTCGGATTTTGATTGGCGACCGGAACCGTCAACTGGCCGGGCTGCAAATTGACGTTGACCGAGATGTCGTTCACGTTGAGGAGTCCGAGCGTGGCGACGCTGAGCAACGTTGTCAGCGCCGATGTCAAGCCGCCGAGGTTGAGCAGATTCAGCAGGCTCTGCAAGTTGACGGACACCAACGTGATCGGCGATGCGCCGCCGTTCGGAACATAACCGCTGGACGCATTGAGGTTGATCGGCGTATTCGCCGTCCCACCGATATAGACGGCGACCACCCCGGTCTGCACGTTCACCGTCGCGCTCTTCGTACCGTTCGCGGAACAGGTGACGGAGGCGAGCCCGGCCTTCGCCGGCGCGACATACGCGGTAATCGGCAGTTTCACGGCGGCCAGCGGCGTCGCATTGCCTGACGGGCAGGTGCCCCCCGGATAGACCAGCGATCCGTTCGAGCACGTCGACAGCAGCGATATCGACGTATTCAGGAACACGTTCCCTTGCGTTGTCGACGTATTGGTCAAGCAATTCGACGTCCCGCAATTCGACGGTCCGGGCGGCCCACTCGCGGTGGCCGGCGGCGTTCCGGCGAGGGATACGGAACCCGACACCGTCGCGTTCAGCAGCGGCGCGAGCGCGGTCGGCGTCTGGACAGTGATGCTCGGGATGGCAACGGCATTCGTGCCGTTCGCGACCTGTAACGCGGTCGACAACAGTCCGAGCGCGTTGACGCTGGCGTCGACTGCAGAGCTGCCGTTGGCCACCGCGGCCGAAACCAGCTGGTTAAGCGCGATCTGCGGCCCGCCGCAGACACTGCCGGAACAAAGCGCGGCGACGATCGCATTCAGCACGTTCAGGTTCGCGCCCACCAGGTTCTGTTGGGTCGCCGCCTGCACCACCGCGTTGGCCAACTGACCAAGGGTCACGGAGCCGTTCAGTACGGCCGTGCTCGAGCCGACCGGCAAATTGGCGAGAATGCCCGCCAGCTTCAGGTTGACCTGCGCCAGCCCCTGATAATCGACAGCATTGAGGCTCAACGATTTGGGCGAACCGGTCAGCGTCTGGAGCAATTGATTGGCCAGCCCGCCATTCAATGCGGCGAGCGACGTGGTCAGCGTAAAGGTATCGGTCGGCGTGCTCTTCGCCATGGCCGACGCACCGATCGACTTTCCGCCGCGGAAAAAGCCTGTCACCGGTTCGGAAACGCTCACGCACACGGCGTTGGCCGACTGTCCGGTCGTTGATCCGGCCGGCCCTGCCGACAAGCCGCCGCATTGACCGTTCATCGGGTCGCCCGCGGTCGGCGTAAACAGCGCGGCACCGCCACTGGTTTGAGGCGCAGTCCACACGCCGCACGTCACGGAAATGGTGGCGTTTGCCGGTACGGAATTCGCCGAAGGGCTCGCGACCTGCTGGGCCGCCGTCTTCGCCGCCGAACAGGTCGTATCCGCGCTGGCTTTCATGACCGACGAGAGCGCGGCCAGATCGGCAGCCGCCTGCATATGGCGTCGTTCGGAATAAAAGCGGCCGATGTCGATCCCGCTGAGTACGATGACGGCAACCGACAGCCAGATCGCCGCCATGATCGCGATGGAGCCGCGCTGACGCTGCCCCGCCGGCCCGTCAGTACCGTGTCGCCGCCCCACCCGTGATTGATCCGCGCGCATCGCCATTTCGCTTACTGCGCACCCTGTCCGTTACCCGACATGCCACCTGATGAACCGAGCTGCGTGCTCATCGACTCAGGAATCTTGTTCTTGAACGAATCGAGATAACGCTGGTAGATCAACGACGCGACGTCGCCAAGCAACGGTTGCGTCGGAGCTGCCGCCCGATTTTCGCCCTGCATCGTGAGCCAGTCCCTGGTCGAGCGCCCCACGTCGGACGCCACCGGTGCCGCATCCTGCTGTGCGTATGCGGTGACGGTTCCCAGCGCCATGCAGGCGACCGCCGCCAGCATCGCAACGCGCCCCGCATGCATGTTCCGACGAGCATTGTTGTTCATGTCGTTCCCCCGCCTGTTCGTTCTGTTCATTGTGCAAACCGTTGCAGCAGCGGCACGGTCTGGTCATAGCCGAAATTGTTCGCCATCGGCGTGATCGGCGCGGTCGCGGCGTGCCGCGACACCACCGGCGGCGTCGCGACCGCACGCTGCTGTGCACGCGCCGCGGCCGTAATCTTTGCGGCATCGCCAATGATGTCCTTGCGGATATCCGCCGGTAGACGCTGCTGATTCATCAGTCGCTGCGCATCCTGCGTGCGCCCGGACGCGAGCAGATACAGTGCGAGGTTGCTGACGATCTTCGGATTGCGTTGATCCAGTTCCGCTGCCTTCATCAACGGCACCCGCGCGCCGACCACATCGCCGTTACGCAATTTCGCATAAGCGAGATCGGACAGCAGCGACGCGTCGGTCGGCGCAAGCTCCGACGCCTGCGTCAGTGCCTGTACAGCCAGACCGAAATCACCGGCCGCACCGGCGATCAATCCCAGCCCCCGGTAACCACGCGAGGCCAGCGGCGTCTTCAGCAACTGCGTATACGCAGCCGCGCCGGCAGCCGGTTGGTCGGTCATCCGCAGCGCGTCCGCGCGCAGCAGAATCGTGTCCGGCGACACGCCGTAGGCCTTGTCGTAAGCGTCGATGTGCGCGAGCGACGCGTAATAGAGGCCCTGCGCCTGCATCCGCTGGATCAGACCGAGATACATCGCAGGCGTATCCGGCACCGCCTGCTTCTGGTCGGCCGCCTGAATCAGCGCCGCGCGTTCTGCCTGCGCGTTCACGCCGTACCCGCCCTCCTTGGTCGCACATGCGCCGAGCAGCACTACCAACGCCACCACGCCAGCGTGCCTCGCCATTCCGCCGATCCGCTTCATCGTCTTTCCTTCCGTCCGTCAATGATGATGCGCCGTCAGCGCACGCATCACGGCCAACAACCCCGGTCCGGCCGTCACGATCAGCAGTGCGGGCAGCAATGTCACCACCATCACACCGGTCATCTTTACGGTCAGCCGACCGATCCGATCGCGCAGCATCGCGCGGCGCGTTTCCCGAAGCCGGTCGCCGAACTGCTTGAGCGGCTCCTGAACCGCGCCGCCGTGCTTGTCGACCTGCACCATCAGCCGCGCGATCGCGCGCAAGTCCTCGTTGTCGAATCCGCTCGACAACCGTTGCATCGACTGCTCGCGCGTGCGGCCCGCTGCGAATTGACGCTGTGCGATTCCGACCTCCGACGACAGCACCGGCATCATCCCGCGGAAATCGTTCGTCACGACCTGCAGGCTTTGATCCAGTGACAATCCAACGCCCTGCAACAAGCGCAGCATATCGACGAGCAACGGCAGTTCGTCGATGACACTCTGGCGCCGCGCGGCGGCACGACGCTGCAGGTAGAGCTTCGGCAGCATGAAGCCGAACCCGAATGCGGCGAACATCCCGATCATCCAGAATCCTCTCGTCGTTCGTCCGCTCGCGAATATCGCGAACAGCAACGGCAACGCGATCCCGCAGGCAATTCGCGCGATCAGGAACAGCCCGCGCGTACGCGCGTCGACGTAACCGCATTGCTCGAGCAGACGACGGTCCTCTTCCGCGACGACGTGCTTGCCGAACCCGGTATCGAGCCAGCGCATCCCTGTTGCCGAGAATCGCGCAAGCATGCGCTCGATGCGCTCGCGCCCGCGCGTGTCCTGTTTCGCGGATGGAACCTCGTCCGCCGCGGTGCGCGCCTTGGCTGCCTCCAGCGCCGCCATGCGCTGATCGAGCGCATCGGCCAGCGCACGTTCTGCACGCGACGCGGCACTCGCACGCAACAACGCGATCATTCCAAACAACAGCACGCCCAGCGCGCCAAGTGCCAGTGCGACCGATCCGATCTGAGTTGCTGTCATCGCATCACCTGAGTCGAGCCATTCGATACAGCCATACGCTACCCGCAACCTGCGCCAGGAACGCGAACATGAGGAGCATTTGCCCGCTCGGATCGTTCCACATCCCTTCCAGGTACTTCGGATTGGTCATCACGACAAAGCTGCCGATCCCGATCGGCAACATCACGAGCACGAATGCCGACAGCCGCGTTTCCGCCGACATCGCCGTCAGCTCGCGCTCCGCTTGCTCGAGGTCGCGCATGAAGACGGCCATCCGCTCCAGCATGACGTCCGCACGACCGCCGTACTTGACCGACAACCGCAGTACCGAGCCGAGCAATTCGAACTCCTCGGTCCGGTAGATCTTGGCGATGTGAAGCATCGCGCGATCGATCTCGACACCCGAGCGCAGCATCCGGGACACGTGATCGAGACACCCCCGCAGCGGCTCCTCCGTCGTCAGCAGCGCGGCCTGGAATGCGGCCGGCACGCTGTTGCCGAGCGTCACCAGTCGCACGATCCCGTCGAGAAACGACGGGATCTGCCGGACGATTTTCAGTCGCCGCTTCTGGATTCGCGACGTGAGCCAGACACCGAAGATCGCGCCGCCGCACGCAAGCGCCGCGAAACACGCAAGCACGCCGCCGCGGCTGCCCGCGATTGCCGCCACCGCGGCGAGAGCGGCCAGCGCGACGATCGCCTTGCCGCGTGCGCCTTCGATCCCCGCACGGTTCACGAGGTTGGTCAGATACTCCGTTGCGAGCGCATACCAGTGCGCCCAGAAAGCACGAGACGCGGCATTGTGCGCGCCACCGGACGACGACACGGCCCGCGACGCGGCAGATGCCGCCGATCGTGCAGCCGGTGCCGCCACGCGCACGCCGGGTTCGAGCCGACTGTCGATGAAGCGCTTCGCATCGGTGCGCACGCGCCGGGTTTCCGCATGTCGCCACAGCATCAGTGCCGATGCCACGCACAGCATCGCGACCGCGAGCACCCAGATCATCGCGCTATACATTGAAGCCCCCGCCGCGGCCGAAACCGCCGCCACCAAAGCCGCCACCGAAACCGCCCCCGCCCATCGCGCTGTTCGTCAGCGTCTGGCGGAAGCGCGCAAGCTTCGGCGAATGCGGATGGATGCCGAGCGATTCCCAGTGATCGATTTCCTCGCCTTCCGGCGTCACGCGCGCTTCGTAGCGATACAGCTCCTGCGTCGCGATGATGTTGTCGGACAGCCCTGTCACCTCGGTGATCGACAGAATCCGGCGGCGTCCATTCGACAGCCGGCCGATCTGCACGATGAAATCGATCGCGTTCGCGATCTGGCGACGCAAGCTCGACTCGGTCCCCTGGAAGCCGGCGAACCCGGCGAGCATCTCGAGACGGTACAGGCACTCGCGCGGCGAACTCGCGTGCACGGTGCCCATCGAGCCGTCGTGGCCCGTGTTCATGGCCTGCAGCATTTCGAGCACTTCACCGCCGCGCACTTCGCCGACGATGATCCGGTCCGGACGCATCCGCAACGTGTTGCGCAGCAGGTCGCGAATCGTCACGACACCGCTGCCGTCGAATCCGCCGGGACGGCTTTCGAGCCGCACGACGTGCGGGTGGTTCAGCGACAGCTCCGCCGTATCCTCGATCGTCACGACGCGCTCGGCCTCCGGAATGTGGAACGCGAGCGCGTTGAGCAGCGACGTCTTGCCCGAACTCGTGCCGCCCGACACGAGCACGTTGCAGCGTGCCTCGACCGCCGCCTCGAGCAGCGCGCCGATCTCGTCGTTGTACGTGCCATTGCCGAGCAGGTCCGAGGGCTTGAGCGGATCCTTGCGGAATTTGCGGATCGACACGATCGGTCCGTCGATCGACAGCGGCTCGATCACGACGTTCACGCGGCCGCCATCGGGCAGTCGCGCGTCGACCATCGGGTTCGATTCGTCGAGACGACGCCCGATCGGCGCGAGGATCCGGCGCACGATCCGCAGCAAATGCGCGTTATCGGTGAAACGCACAGGCAGCTTCGCGAGAATCCCGTGCCGCGACACGTACACGTCGTTGTAGCCGTTGATCAGGATGTCCTCGACCGCCGGATCCGCGAGCAGGTCCTCGATCGGTCCGAAGCCGGCGAGTTCCTTCGTCAGGGCCTCGGCGATCGCCCGCACCTCGTTCTCGTTGAGCGGAATGCGGCGCAGGCGGACGAAGCTGTCGATCTCGAGATCGACGAACTGATTGATCGCCTGGCGCGACCATCGGCCGAACTCGGCGCCCAGTTCCTCGATACGCGTCAGCAGGTGCTCGTGCGCCGCATTCTTGATGTCGTGGAATTGCTGCGTCTGGGAGAACGGCGCTGCGCCGTCGGCGAATTGAATGTCGTGTGCCATCGGTTATGACCGCTTGGACGAGGGTTGAATGAAGCGTTTGAGCGCCGACAGGCCGGGCGCCGCGCGCGACGCGCCCGCCACGCCCGATACGCCGGGCAGCCGCGTGGCGAGGGATTCGAGTGCGCGCACATACGGATCGCGCTCCGCCGCGTCGATGATGAGGCGTCCTTGGTTTGCCGCATGGCCGATCGCGACGCGACGTGCCGGCAAGGTGCCCACCAACGACAACCCGAGACGCTCGGCGATCTGACCGGGCATCAGATCCAGCGCGGAATCGTACTGGTTGACCACGAGCTTGACGCGATCGGTATCGACGCCCGCATCGCGCAACCCGGTGAGCAGGTCGGCGGCCGAAACGATCGACGCGACGCCCTGATCGCAGACAAGCCACGCCTCGTCGGCCGATGCCGCGATCTGCGTGACGAACTCCCGATTCGAGAACCCGCCGAGATCGACGACCTGCTGGTCGAAGAATGCACGGAAACGGTTCAGCAAGCCGATGCACGACGCATAGGACACATCGCGCAGTCCGCCGAGGTCCGGCGGCAGCGTCGTCAGTGCGACGCCGCTCTGGTGTCGCGTGAGCGCGGTGTTCACGAACGTGCGATCGATGCGGCGCAGATTCTGCACGGCATCGATGAAATGGAATTCGCAGCGCGTGTTCAGGAACAGCGCGCCGTCACCGGCCGGCAGCCCCAGGTCGATCAGCGCGGTCTGGCGCCCGGCCGGCGCGCCGCCGTCCGGGCCGCCCGTCGCGCCCGGGCCGAGCGCCCGCTTCTGCAGCCAGACCGCGAGATTCGCGGCAAGCGTGCTGACGCCCATGCCCGCGCGCGCGCCGAGCAACGCGACGACCTTGCCGTGGCGGCTCGTCGGCTCGCCGACGTGGGAGAGCAATCCACGCGTCGTTCGCAGCGCATCCTCGGCCGATGCCGATACGTCGATGAAGTCGCGCACGCCCGCACGCAGTGCGGCGAGCGTGCTCTCCGGCTGGGTGAGCGAGCCGAGCGCGACGATCGGCAACCCCGGATGCACCGCACGTACCGTGGCCGCGGCGACGCTCGCCGCTTCGCTGCGTTCGGAGAAGTCGATGAACACGAGGGCCGGATTGAGCCCGGTGATGCGCTGTGCCAGCACACCCGGTTCCAGCGACGCGGCCTCGACCGCACCGGCCGAAACCAGCGTATCGGCCAACCAGCGCACATGCGCTTCCTTTGTCGACGCACAAACGAAGTAGTCGGTCACGGCGGGTTCACACAATGATTGGGTTCGTGCATTCATGTCGAACACCCCCGATTACGCATGGCGTAGCGACGTGCCGCGACGCGCAATGCTTCAGATTCATTTCGAAAACCCCGGTGCCGCATCCGGCGACGCCGCACCGCCCAGATAGGATCGCCACACCGGCCCGTCACGCTGCTCCGACAACTCGCCGGGCGTCGCAGGCAGTACCGCCCCCTTCGCGATCGGTGCGACGAGATGCGGTGTCACGATGATCAGCAATTCCTTGTCGTTCTGCTGGTAGTTCAGGTTCTTGAAGAACGTGCCGATGATCGGCAGGTCGCCGAGCAGCGGCACCTTGCTCACGTTCGACAATGTCTGGCGATCGATCAGTCCGCCGATCACGAAGCTCTCGCCGTCACCGAGTTCGACCGTCGTATCGGCACGACGCGTCGTGATCCCCGGCACGGCGACGCCGCTGATCGTCACGCTGTTCACGAAGTCGAGCTGGCTCGATTCCGGTGCGACCTTCAGCGCGATCCGGCTCGGACTCAGCACCGTCGGGGTCAGCGACAGCCCGACGCCGTATTGCTTCCACTGGATCGCGGTCGAGCCGAGTCCCTGCGGCGCGGGCACCGGAATCTCGCCGCCCGCGAGGAAGCTGGCGCTCTGACCGGACAGCGCGACGAGCGTCGGCTCCGCGAGCACGCGCGCCATGTTGTTTGCTTCGAGCAGCGACAGGTCGGCGAAGATGCCTCGTCCTGCTGCGTTCACAACCAGGTTGAACGCTGACGCGACCGGCGCGCCGAGCGTCGGAATGTATGAGCCCGTGCCCGGGCCCGCTGCGCCGTTATACGATTGCACGCCGCCCGGTGCGAACGAACCGAACGAAAAGCCGTTGCTCTGCTTGAAGAAATTGAAGCCGATCTGCTTGAGCACCGAACGGCTGAATTCCACCACCCGCACATCGACCTGCACGACGTTCTTGCCGGCCAGCGTCGAGCGATCGATCACCGTGCCTTTGGGGCTCATGTTTTTGGCGACCGCCGCGGCCCGTTCGTGAGCATCGAGCGATGCCGACGTTCCCCGCAGCACCGACGTCCCGCCGTACGCCTTCACCTGCGGCGTAGAACCGTCGAGTACCGCTTGCGCCGCCGCGTCGACGACTTCCACGCTCCACACCGTCGGCTCGTCGCGACCGCGCTCCCACAACATCACGTTCGTCGCGCCCGGCGCTTTCGCGGTCAGCAGCACGGAACCGGAACGACTGCCCTTCATGATCAGCACATCGGCGATTGCCGGATCACCGACGGCGACCCGCTGCAGCGCGTGGCCGGCGGAAATCTGCCGCTGCGCGCCGACGGCGAGCTCGATCGTGCCGCTCGCGCTTGCAATGGAGGCGAATGTCAGGGTCCAGAGCGCAATCGCGAATGCAATCAGTGTGTTTTTCATTGTTTGTTGGACCGTCGCACGGCCTTTACTTGTCGTCGCCGATATCGATTTCCATCGATGTTGTTCAATACGCGACCGTTTCCGACCGGCCGCCGCGGATCACCTCGATGCTGCCCCCGCCCCCGCTGCCGCCTGGTCGCATCGCCGGCGGCAAGCGCGACGGCAGCGGCGGCACGTTCACGTTGGCCACTGCGGTCCTCGACGTGCCGGACAGCTGTTGCAGCGATACGCCGGCCGCGGCAAGCGCCGACGGCGACAGCTTGTTGTCCGTGCGCACCGCCACCGTCTGCGTCGCGAGCTCGTCGTCGCGCGGGTTGCGCAGCGCGAGCGTCAACCGGCCGCTCGCCTCGCCGAGAGTCAACGCATCGACCTGCGCGGTCGGCACCGCGAGTACCGCGATGCGCGTGTTGCTCGGCTGGCCATTGCTGCCGTTCGTGTTGTTGCCGCTGTCGCGATCCGGCGTCGCATCGCCGAACGACAGCACGCGAACCTTCGACATCAGGAGCCGTGCCTGCGTCTGCGAGACTTCACCGTCGAACATCGCGCCACCTCCTTCCCGCTTCAGGTTCAGGAACACGTCGACGAAATTACCGGGCCGAAGGCGGTTGCCGACCGCATTGGTCTCGTCGACGCGAACCGCGATTGCGCGTTCGCCCGGCTCGACGTCCTCGGCAAGACCCGACACCAGTGCGCCCGAGACGACGGGTGCCGATGCTGGAATGTCGCGCGCCGGTACGCGACCGACCAGTGTGGCCGGATCGGAAAACGCCCCTGCCGGCGCTGGTGCGGTCGGCTGAATCTTCAACGCGTCTGCGGCGATCGGCTGACCGACCGACAGCGTGCGCGTCGCGACCACGACCGGCACCGGGGTCGCGGCCGCTGCCGGTTGCGCCGGGACAGGACTAGACGAACTGCGCCCGAGCATCCACGCGTAGATTCCGAGCAGAACGGCGATCGCAATCAGCAGCCCCGCGATGATCTTCGTTACGTTATTGGCCATGTTGTCGTATGGATACCGGATAAGGTCCGTGCAAATCTTTTTGTCTGACAATTAACACGACAAAAAACCGCCTCGTCGCGATGCGCAACTCATTGAAGCAACGACTGCGAAATCTGGACGACTGCCGTGCTTGTCAGCGGTTGGGTCAGAATGGTGCCCACGAAGGGCATGGTCGTTACCCAAGCTTGCGGCGAATAGCTCACCGTTACCGACAGGCAATACAGCGACGCGTCGTATTTGCATGCAGGTGCCTTCACCACGACATTCGGCGCGCTGATATTCAGCCAGCCGACGACGTCTTTCGCGGTCGCCTGCGCCTTCGCGGTTCGCGTCGTCAAATCCGGGGCGTAATTCAAGGCCGCGCGCGCGCCCTCACTGGCGGCGAACGTCAAACTTTGCTGAATCACGAAAACCATTCCGAAACAAATGATCCCGTAGCAGATCACGAAGAAAAGCGGAAATATGATTGCGAATTCGACTGCAGTCGCTCCGCGCTGCCGCCCGTATCCGCACCGCTTTCTCTGCCGCTTCATCGCACGCTCCCACCCGCGACGAGGCAGACGAGCCATACAGCCGCAGGGATTGCAAGGCACGCGCCATAAGGCGTCGCGCGATATCGACCGATCGTCGACGCCGGTGCGCCACGCCGCCACAACGTACCGAGCGGCGTGCGAGACAACAACAGCACGGCAAGCGCGTGAATCCCCGCTACAAGGCTTGCGGCGATCCAGAGCCACATCAGGCCATGAACGCCGCACCACGCGCCGAGGACGGCAAACACCTTCACGTCGGCCGCGCCCATCACCCCCAGGAAAAAGAACGGGAGAAGGCCCACCAGACCGACGAACGTGCCGAACAGCGCCTGGACGCGTCCGATGCCGAACGGATTTGCACCGTAAAAGGCGCTTGCAAATGCGGCGACCAACCCGCCGACAACGAGCAAATTCGGAATACGCCGGGAATGAATATCACTGGCCGTGACGAGCACTGCCCAGGCCAGGAACGCCCCGATAGAAAATAGATATGCCATCGCGCCAGACCGGTCGCGGATATAAGTTGAGCGGCTCGCCGCAGCAAGCCGCCCGATATCACGCCGAAAGACAATGATTGGGACTGCTTAACCCAATTTGCACGCCGCGGCCGTGCCCGAGCTACCGACCGTGCTGACGCACGTGCCGATGGTCGAGAACATCGAATTGAGATTGGTGCCGAGCGACGATACACCGGCGATGATGGCGACAGCGACCAGCCCCGCAATCAGACCATACTCGATCGCGGTAACCCCGTCTTCTTCCTTAAGGAAGCGCTTGATGAGTGCTTTCATTTTTTAATTCCTCGTGCCTGTGTGTACGTTCTTTGGCCTTTTATACGTTGTGCGTCCCCGTATATCTGGCCCTTGCCTCGCGCCGTTCGTTACACATGTGAAACGACAGCCGAGTGCGCTTTCTTTATATGTCACCCCGAGGGGTGCGTATCACAATTTGATGCAAGTTAACATTCGCGATAGTGACCCTCCTCGAACGTCGTGTACCGAACTGTACATTTCCTTACACCTGCTCCGGATTCTATATCCGTTCCTATTTAACTTCCAACCTCTTTTAAGACCGAACCGAAAAAACTTTCCGGGAGCACAACGTATTTGTACGGTGTTTCGGTACGATTTACACATAGGATTTACGATAGGTTAGATGTGCACACCTAATCCACCAGTAAAACAATCAGACCGCCCGCCAGCCCTGCCCGCCCCTCACGTTACGCCGCACGCGTAACGCCAATGTTGTGACGTTACGTTACGAAACGGCCGAAACCGTTCTCATTTGACTGCCCTTAAACAGATTCAACAATCTTTCAATTTGCCTAAATCCCTTTTCCGACAAGGAATTGCCTCGTTTAAAACCAATCATCGAACTGTCGGCCATCGAAATGGCACGACAGTTGCAGAGTAATCCGCGCATCACTCAACACAACATCAGCTTCAATGCGAGGACGAAATGGACATTCAGGTTATCCCTCATGGCACGCTCCGGACGACAATGATCGCGGCCACCGTGGCAGCCATGCTTTCCCTCTCCGCGTGCGGCGGCTCCGGCTCCATCAGCAAGGGGCTCAGCGGCGGCTCCAGCTCGGGCGGTGGCGATTCGATCTCCACGTCGGGCGGCGGCACCTCGGGCGGCACGTCCGGTTCGACGAGCGGCAGCACGTCGGGTAGCACCAGCGGCTCGACCAGCGGCAGCACGAGCGGCTCGACGAGCGGTTCGACGAGCGGCAGCACCAGCGGCACCACGAGTGGAACGAGCAGCGGCACGAGCGGCACCTCCGGTGTGTCGTCGAACGCGGTGGGAACCGTCCTCGCAAGCAGCAGCAATCTCGTCACGAATCTCGGCGGCACCGTATCCGGCCTCGGCTCCGTGATCGCCGGCCAGTCGCTGCCCGGCGTCAACCCGGGCACGACGCAGGCGGCAGGCGGCATCGTGCAGAACGTCGGCGGCGCGGTAACGGCGCTCGGCAATGGCCTCGGCAACGGTCTCGGCCAACTCGGCGCGACGAAGGACCCGATCGGCGTCACGGTCGCCAGCACCGGCGGCGTGGTGAACCAGCTCGGTGGCGCCGTCACGCAAACCGGCAACCTGGTCACGAGCCTCGGCACCGGCCCGCTGTCGCCGCTCGCGCCCGTCACCGGCGCCGTCGGTGGCCTCGTGACGCAGGTCGGCAACGCCGTATCGAACGGCGGCACCACGCTGTCCAACGTATTGTCGACCGGCCCGATCCAGCAGGTCACGCAGACGGTCAGCTCGGCGATCACGCCGATCACGACGATGGTCGGTCAGACGACGCAGACGATCGGGACGGCCACCGGCCTCGGCGCCCCGCTCAACATGCTGCTCGGCACGATCGGCAACGGCCTGAACCAGGGCGGCGCGCTGATCGCATCGACGGGCGGCAACCCCGTCACGACCGGCCTCGGCAACACCGTCTCGTCGACCGGCAATACCGTGAAGGCTGTCGGCGGCCTGTTCACGGGCGGCACCAGCGGCGCAACCAACCCGCTCGCGCCGCTCACGGGCCTCCTCACGACGGTCACCGGCACGCTCGGCGGTGCAGCGGGCGGCACCAGCGGCGGCCCGCTTGCCCCGGTTACGGGCCTCGTCTCGACCGTCACCGGCGCACTCGGCGGCGCGACGGGCGGCGCCAGCGGCGGTCCGCTTGCCCCGGTTACGGGCCTCGTCTCGACCGTCACCGGCGCACTCGGCGGCGCGACGGGCGGCACCAGCGGCGGTCCGCTCGCGCCGGTCACCGGCCTTCTCTCCACCGTCACCGGCGCACTCGGCGGCGCGGCGGGCGGCACCAGCGGCGGTCCGCTCGCGCCGGTCACCGGCCTTGTCTCCACCGTCACGGGCGCACTCGGCGGCGTGGCCGGCGGCAGCAGTGGTCCGCTCGCGCCGGTCACGGGCCTGGTCTCCACGGTCACCGGCGCGCTCGGCAGCGCAACGGGCGGCGCAGGCGCCGGCAACCCGCTCGCCCCCGTGACGGGCGCCGTGTCCTCCGTCACCAGCACGGTCGGCGTACCGGCACTGAGCGGCAGCACGGGCGGTGTCACGAACTCGGGCTCGGGCTCGAACCTGCTCGCGCCTGTCACGTCGCTGATCGGCGGCCTGCTCGGCGGCACGCACGGCAAGTAATCGAACATCCATTCATCGACAAGACAGCGAGGAGTCCATCATGTCCCAGCAACGTTCCATCACGACGGTCGTCCTGCGCCAGTGGCGCGTGCCCCTCACCGCCTTCGCCGCGGCGTGCCTGCTGGCTGCCTGCGGCGGCAACAGCGTCAGCACGCCGCCGACCAGCAGCAACGGCGGCAGCTCCAGCGGCACGAGCGGTACCAGCGGCACGAGCGGCACCAGTGGCTCGTCCACCGGCACCAAGGGCGCTGTCAGCACGGTCGGCCAGACCGCAACGGATCTCGGCAGCACGATCGGCAACGTCAGCCTGCCGGGTCTCGGCGACGGCGTGACGAAGGGCGTCGGCAGCACCGTCTCGAGCACCGGCACGATCATCAACGCGGCCGCCGATGCGTTGAGCAACGGGCTCGGACAGACCGGCTCGATCAAGGATCCCGTCGGCACGACGGTCGCCGGCCTCGGGAATGTCGTCGGCGCGACGAGCAATACCGTGTCCGGGCTGAGCTCGACGGTCAAGGCGCTCGGCACGGGTCCGCTCGCACCGCTCGCCCCCGTCACGACGCCGGTCGGCACCGTGCTCGACACGGTCGCCAACGGCCTGTCGGCCGCGGGCACGACGATCGGCTCGACGCTGTCGTCGGGCGCCGTGCAGCAAGTGACGCAGCCGCTCAGCTCGGCCATCACGCCGCTGGTGATCACCGCGGGCCAGGTCACGCAGCAGGTCGGCACGACCACGGGTCTCGGACAACCGGTGTCGGGCCTGCTGGGCCAGATCGGCGGCGCAATCAGCTCGGCGGGCAAGCAGGTCGGCAGCACGTCGAATCAGCCGCTCGTCGGCGATGTCGGCCAGCTCGTCACCGCGGTCGGCAACACCGTGACCAATGCAGGCGGCCTCGTGAACCCGAACGGGCCGAACGGCGCGGCGCCGATCCCCGGCCTGATCACGAGCCTCGTCGGTGGCTCGACGGCTAACGTACAGAACGGCTCGTCGTCGGGCTCCAGCTCGACGAACCCGCTCGGCGGCCTGCTGTCCGGTCTCGGTTCGACGCCGCTCGGTTCGCTCACCGGCGCAGTCGGTGGCGCAACGGGCAGCTCGGGCAGCAGCCCGCTCGCACCGGTCACCGGTCTCGTGTCGACGCTGACGGGCACGCTCGGCGGCGCAACGGGTGGCGCAGGCGGGGCAAACCCTCTCGCGCCCGTCACCGGTTTGCTGAATACTGTCACCGGAGCAGTCGGCGGTGCGGCGGGGTCCGGGGCTTCGTCGAATCCGCTCGCACCGGTCACGTCGCTCGTTGGCGGCGCGACGGGGACGGCATCGTCGGGCAGCTCGACGGGGCTCCTCGCGCCGGTAACGGGGTTGCTGGGCACGCTGGGTAGCGTTGGCAAGTAAGGAGGACGGTCGCGCCTTTGCAGCCGGAGCATGAGGCGCGGCCGTACAAACACAACCGGCAATGCGGCAAGCGGCGCGCGACACCCTGGTGTCGCGCGCCTGCATTAGAAAGAAGACGAAAAGCAAGGCCTACGAGGAAGAACAATGAAATCCAGACTCGACAGATGGATGATGCTGCTCGCCATCGCGGCAGCAGGCACGGCACAAGCACAGACGCGCGCGGCAGGTAACCCGCTCGATTCCCTCCCCCAGATCAACGCACCGCAGAAAGGCCCGAGCGTCACCGTGCAGGTCGCGCCGCAGGCACCGCAACTGCAGGAGTTGCTGTCGCGGCACCTGACGCCGACGACGTTCCAGGTCGAAGGCGTGAAGTCCGTGCCTTTCGACGAAATCTCGCGTCGCTTCACGCCGCTCGTCGGCAAGGACATCACGATCGGCGAACTGATCGAAACCGCGAACGGCGTGACCAAGCTGTATCAGGATCGCGGCTATGCGCTGTCGTTCGCGTTCATTCCCGCGCAGACATTCGAGAACGGCGTCGTGCGCGTCACGGTCGTCGAAGGCTATGTGTCGGACGTCAAGGTCACCGGCAAGCCCGGCGCGATGGAATCGAAAATCCGCGCGATCGCCGCGCACATCACGGCCGATCGCCCGCTGCGCCGCGCGACGTTCGAACGCTACGTGAACACGTTCGGCCTCCTGCCCGGCGTGACGGTGAAGGCCAACGTGCCGCCGCCGCAAACGACCGACGGCGCCACGACGCTCGAACTGGCCGTCGACCGCAAGGCATTCAACATCAGCACCGGCATCGACTTCAATCACCCCGGCGTCCAGGGCCTCATCACCGCGACGGAGAACGGCCTCACGTCGTTCGGCGAGCAATTGAGCATTTCCGCGCTGGTGCCGCCCGGACGCGACAAGCAAACCTACGTCGCGTTCAGCGGTGCGGTGCCGGTCGGCAGCAGCGGGCTGGTCACGCGCCTCGATGCCAGCACGTATCGCGGCAAGCCGACCGACAACCCGGGCCTGCCGTCGACCGTCGAACGTACGGTCAAGAACGAGAAGCTCAGTCTTTCGGCATCCTATCCGTTGCTGCTGAACAACCAGCGCAGCCTGCTCGGCACCGTGTCGGGCTATGCGTCGCACAACGAGGACCGTTACCAGAACAAGATCAGCGGCAACAGCATCGACACGCGCTCGCAGGTCCGCGTGCTGCAAATGCAGCTCGACTACACGAGCGTGTCGGCCAAGCAGGTACAGAAGCTGAGCGTCAACGTCGCGAAGGGTTTCAACATTCTCGGCGCGTCGAAATCGCAGGACATCACGATCGGCTCGAACACGACATCGGTTGACAGCCCGATCTCGCTGACGTTCGTGCGCACCGGCGCAACCTTCACGCAGACCAACGAATGGCCGTTCAAAATCGGCACGTCGGTCTCGCTGACCGGCCAGTACAGCCCCGACTCGCTGCCGACGTCGGAGCAGATCTCGTTCGGTTCGACGCGCTATGCGCTCGGCTACCAGCCCGGCGAAACGTCCGGCGACTCGGGCTGGGGGATGTCGCTGGAGGTCAACCGCGGATTCACGCCGGGCTGGACGTATATGAAATCCATTACGCCGTACATTGCGTACGACATGGCGCGCGTGTATCTGCATACCGGCACGCCGTCGCCGAGCCGCCTGTCGTCGGTCGGTATCGGCGTGCGGTTTACGGACAGCCGTTACTACAGTCTCGACCTGAATATCGCGAAGCCGGTCGGCGATGCGCCGGTTGAAAGCGCATCGCGCAGCCCGCGCGTGAATGCCGCGTTCTCGTATCAGCTCAACTGATCGGTCACCAAACAGCCCGCGTCGCGCGGGCCGTTTGGATTAGAGCCCCCTCTATCAAACGCAGCGCGCGGTTTCACGTATTCTGGCAAAGCTCGCAACATGCCACCGCCCCATGCAGACGGTCGTGCGAGCGCATCGAATACGACATGAAACAAGGAGGAAGACGATGATTCAACTGACCCGCCCGTTGCGCACGCTGGCAATTGCAAGCGCGCTGCTCGCTTGCGCCGCCCCTACGTTCGCCCAAGCCGACAGCCCCGTCGGCATGTGGCAGACGATCGACGACAACACGCATCAGCCGAAGGCGCTCGTGCAGATCGCCGATGACGGCGAAGGCTCACTGGCGGGGAAGGTCGTCAAGGGCCTCGGCGCCAACGACACGCCCGATCGCCGCTGCACCGCATGCACGGACGAGCGCAAGGATCAACTCATCAAGGGCATGACGATCATCAAGGCGATGAAGAAGGACGGCGACCACTGGGACGGCGGCAATATCCTCGACCCGGAAAACGGCAAGGTCTACAAGTGCAAGATGTCGCTGGAAGACGGCGGCCAGAAGCTCGTCGTGCGCGGCTATATCGGCGTGTCGCTGCTCGGCCGGTCGCAGACCTGGGTTCGCGCGCAATAACGCGACGCGCGTCGATACGCGCAACGTAATGAAAAATCGGCCTGCGACGATGTCGTCAGGCCGATTTTGTTTTGATGCGGGCGCGAATGAATTCGACCGGCATCATGCCGCGCGCTTCAGCGCATCCGCCGCATAGCTGCCCGGTGCACGATACGCCGGCGCCGCAGCACTGCGCACCTCCGCCGCCTTCGACTGCGCGTGCTTGCGCATCCGCGTGGCCAGCTCCTTGCACAAATTCACGCCGGCGTCGCCATACAGCTCGCGCATCACCTGCATCAACGTGCCGGTCTCGTGCCACACCTTGAAGCGGCGATGGCACGTCTGGTACGACGGGTAGCGACGCGGCATCGCGGACCAGGTCGCACCGCTGTAAATCACCCAGAGTACGCCGTTCAGGACGGCGCGCGTGTTGGCCAACGGACGGCCGCGCAACTCGGTGCGCGGCTGCATTTCGGGCAGAAGCGGTACGACGCAGCGCCACTCATGGTCGGTCAGATCGCGATACGGTGTCATGGACATCTCCAGCCTTAGGAACCATGACTCAACGATATCGACAGCCCTCAACCATGAATATAAGACAAATCCGAAATTACCCCGAGATCGCGATAATTTAACCGGAATTGACGTTTGAAGTCCGTCATTTGCCGAAAACCGCGATCAGGTCAGCGAAGTATCGACGATGCGGCGCGGCGTCTCGAGGTATTCCTTCGACTGCATCTCGACGATCCGCGAAACCGTGCGCGCGAATTCGTTCGCCATCGGCCCTTCGACGTACAACTGCTCCGCCGGTACCGCCGCGGACATCAGCAGCTTGACCTTGTGGTCGTACAGCACGTCGATGAGCCAGGTGAAGCGCCGCGCCTCGGACGCCATCCGCGGCGACATCTGCGGCACTTCCGACAGCACGATCGCATGGAAGCGGCTGGCAAGCTCGAGATAATCGTTCTGCGAACGCGGGCCGCCGCACAGCGTCGCGAAATCGAACCAGACGACCCCGTCGGCCTTGCGCAGCGCCTTCAGCTCGCGCTTCTCGATATGCAGGATCGGGCTTTCGTCCGGCACCGCGGCGAGCTTCGCGAATGCATGACGCAGTTCGCGATCGGCATCCGCGCCGAGCGGCGTGTGGTACATCTGCACCTGCGCGAGCGTGCGCTGGCGATAGTCAACGCCCGCGTCGACGTTCAGCACGTCGAGCTTCTGCTTGATCAGCGCGATCGCCGGCAGCATGCGGTCGCGATGCAGGCCGTCGGGATACAGATCGTCGGGATCGTAGTTGGACGTCATCACGAACTGCACGCCGTTGTTGAACAGGCGATCGAGCAGCCGGTACAGGATCATCGCGTCCGCGATATCCGACACGTGGAATTCGTCGAAGCAGATCAGCCGATAGCGCTTCGCGATGCGTCGCGCGAGCTCGTCGAGCGGATCGGCCTGCCCTTTCAGCTCCTCGAGTTCGCGGTGTACCTCACGCATGAATTCGTGGAAATGCAGGCGCGTCTTGCGCTGCACGGGCACCACCGCGTAGAAGCTGTCCATCAGGAAGCTCTTGCCGCGACCGACGCCGCCCCACATATAGACGCCGCGCGGGAGGTCCGGATGATTGATGAGCTTCTTGAACGCGTTCGAGCGACGTGCCTTGTATTCGACCCACTCGTCGAAACAGCACTGCAGGCGATCGACGGCCGCGCGCTGGGCGGGATCGGACTGATAGCCGCGCGTGGTCAGTTCGCGCGTGTAGTATTCGGTGACGTTCATCGGGCAAACCGGAAAAAACGAAGGCGGACGGGAAACCCCGCCCGCCTTCGTCATGAGACGGCTGCGCCGGCCGATGGTCGACCGGCGCTATATCTCGCTCAGCTGTTCAGCGAGCGCTTGTCGACGGCGAGCGCCGCTTCGCGCATCACTTCCGACATCGACGGGTGCGGATGGCAGATGCGGGCGATGTCTTCCGACGCCGCCTTGAACTCCATCGCCACCACGGCTTCCGCGATCAGGTCCGACGCGTTCGCGGCGATCACGTGCACGCCGAGCAGTTCGTCGGTCTTCGCGTCCGCGATCATCTTCACGAAACCGTCCGGCGCGTTCATGCCGAGCGCGCGGCCGTTGATCGAGAACGGGAACTTGCCCGACTTGATCTCGCGGCCTTCGGCCTTCAGTTGCTGTTCCGTCTTGCCGACCCATGCGATTTCCGGGTACGTGTAGATCACCCACGGAATGCAGTTGTAGTCGATGTGCGGCTTCTGGCCGTCGATCACTTCCGCGACCAGCACGCCTTCGTCTTCCGCCTTGTGCGCGAGCATCGGGCCACGCACCACGTCGCCGATCGCATAGACGTTCGGCACCGCGGTACGGCAGTGGTCGTCCACGTCGATGAAACCGCGCTCGTTCGCCTTCAGGCCGATCGCCTCGAGGCCGAGGTTGTCGGTGTTCGGCACGCGGCCGACCGACACGATCAGGCGGTCGGCGTCGAGCGTCTGCGCGTTGCCGTCCTTGTCGGTGTAAGCGATCGACACGCCGTTCGCCGTCGTCTTCACGTCACCGATCTTCACGCCGAGATGGATGTCGAGGCCTTGCTTCTTGAACAGCTTGGCCGCTTCCTTCGCGAGCGCTTCGTCGGCTGCGCCGAGGAACGCCGGCAGCGCTTCGAGCACCGTCACTTCGGCGCCCAGGCGACGCCACACCGAGCCGAGTTCGAGGCCGATCACGCCTGCGCCGATCACGGCGAGCTTCTTCGGCACCGAGTCGAACGTCAGCGCGCCTTCGTTGTCCGACACGATCTTGTTGTCGACCGGGATGTTCGGCAGGTGACGCGCCTTCGAGCCCGTCGCGATGATCACGTTCTTCGCGGTGACGACTTCGGCCTCGCCCTCGCCGCTCACTTCGATCTGCACGCCGGCGTCGGTCTTGCCGGTGAACTTGCCATGGCCCTTCAGCCAGGTGATCTTGTTCTTCTTGAACAGGAACTCGATCCCGCTCGTCATCTTCTCGACGATCGCATCCTTGCGGCCGAGCATCTTCGCGACGTCGATCTTCACGCCGTCGACCGTGATGCCGTGGTCGGCCAGGTGATGCGACGTGTTCTCGAACTCTTCCGACGAGGCGAGCAGCGCCTTCGACGGGATGCAGCCGACGTTCAGGCAGGTACCGCCGAGCTTCAGCGCGCCGGCCGGGTTCTTCCACTTCTCGATACAGGCAACGGTCTTGCCGAGCTGCGCGGCGCGAATCGCGGCGATGTAGCCGCCGGGGCCGGCGCCGATCACGACGACGTCAAATTCCTTGGACATGACAATCCTTTCTACTTGTACGCCCGCACGGTCGCGCGTGTACGCGAGCGTGCGGAGCGGGTCAATGCAGTGAGACTCGGCTTACAGGTCGAGCAGCAGGCGTGCCGGATCTTCCAGAGCATCCTTCATCGCGACGAGCGACAGGACGGCTTCGCGGCCGTCGATGATCCGGTGGTCGTACGACAGTGCCAGGTAGTTGATCGGACGGATCACGATCTGGCCGTTTTCGACGACCGGGCGCTCCTTCGTCGCGTGCACGCCGAGGATGGCCGACTGCGGCGGGTTGATGATCGGCGTCGACAGCATCGAGCCGAACACGCCGCCGTTCGAGATCGAGAACGTACCGCCCGTCATTTCCTCGATCGACAGCTTGCCGTCCTTCGCCTTCTGGCCGAATTCGGCGATCTTCTTCTCGATGTCCGCGAGGCTCAGTTGATCGGCATTGCGCAGGATCGGCACCACGAGGCCGCGCGGCGAGCCGACGGCGATACCGATGTCGAAGTAACCGTGATAGACGATGTCGTTACCGTCGATCGACGCGTTCACGAGCGGGAACTTCTTCAGCGCATGCACGGCCGCCTTCACGAAGAACGACATGAAGCCGAGCTTCACGCCATGTTCCTTCTCGAACTTGTCCTTGTACTTGTTGCGCAGCTCCATGACCGGAGCCATGTTGACTTCGTTGAACGTCGTCAGGATCGCGTTGGTCTGCTGCGACTCGAGCAGACGCTCGGCGATACGCGCACGCAGACGCGACATCGGCACGCGCTGTTCCGGACGATCGTTGAGCCACGTCGTGGCCGACGCCGGCACCTTCACTTCCGGCAGCGACGGCTTTGCAGCGGCGGTCTTCGCCGGTGCGGCGGCCGGAGCAGCCTTCGGTGCGCTGCCTGCGGCCAGCGCGTCGCCCTTCGTGACGCGGCCGTCGCGGCCCGAACCGGCGACGTCGCCTGCCGACAGGCCCTTCTCGGCCAGCAGCTTCGCTGCGGCCGGCGATGCGGCTGCCGAGCTCGATGCAACCGCGGCAGCCGGCTGTGCTGCCGGTGCGGCTGCAGCGGGTGCTGCGGCCGGCTTCACTTCGGCGGCGCCCGCCGCTGCTTCGGCAGCACCTGCCTTCGCTTCGGTGTCGATCGTCGCGATGATCTGGTCGGCGACGACCGTGTCACCGTCGTTCTGCAGCACTTGCGCGAGCACGCCCGCGGCCGGTGCCGGCACTTCGAGCACGACCTTGTCGGTCTCGAGTTCGATCAGGATTTCGTCCTGCGCGACTGCTTCGCCCGGCTTCTTCTTCCACTGCAGCATGGTGGCTTCCGAAACCGACTCCGAAAGCTGGGGGACTTTGACTTCTACGATAGCCATGTGATTTTCCTGGATGCTTAATCTGGGTAATGACGAGGTTCGTGCGATTCCTTCGGCCGATGCGGCGCGCGACGCGCCCGGCGGGCCAAAAGACACGGGAAAGCGCTGCGCGCCTTCCCGTTTCGCTTGACGTCGATTATTTCGCGATCGATGCGCTCTTCAGGCGGCCGAACGCACCTTCGATGAGGGCCTTCTGCTGCTCGTAGTGCTTCGCGTAGTAGCCAACCGCCGGCGAGGCCGAAGCCGGACGGCCGCTGTATGCCAGCTTCTGCCCTTCCTTCATGCCTTCCTTCAGGTGGTGCTCGACGTAGAACCAGGGGCCCTGATTCTGCGGCTCGTCCTGCACCCAGACCACTTCAGTCGCGTTCTCGTACTTCTTCATTTCGGCTTCGAACTGCTTGTGCGCGAACGGATACAGCTGCTCGATACGGATGATCGCGACGTCGTTCGCCTTCGCTTCGCGGCGATGCGCGACGAGGTCGTAGTACACGCGGCCCGAACACGCCAGCACGCGCTTGACCTTCTTCGCGTCGATGCCGCCGTCGGTTTCGCCCAGCACCGGCTGGAACGAACCCTTCGCGAGTTCCGACAGGTCCGACACCGCTTCCTTGTGGCGCAGCAGCGACTTCGGCGTTGCGACGATCAGCGGCTTGCGGAACAGACGGATCATCTGGCGACGCAGCAGGTGGAAAATCTGTGCCGGCGTCGTCGGTTGAACGACCTGCATGTTGTGATCGGCACACAGCTGCAGGAAACGCTCGATACGCGTCGACGAGTGTTCCGGACCCTGGCCTTCGTAGCCGTGCGGCAGCAGCATCGTGAGACCCGACACGCGGCCCCACTTCACTTCGCCCGACGAGATGAACTGGTCGATCACGACCTGCGCGCCGTTGACGAAGTCGCCGAACTGGGCTTCCCACAGCACGAGCGTGTTCGGCTCGGCGGTCGAGTAACCGTATTCGAAGCCCAGCACCGCTTCTTCCGACAGCACCGAGTCGATCACCGTGAACTTCGCTTGACCGTCGGCGATGTTCTGCAGCGGCACGTACGTGCCGTCGTTCCAGCGTTCGCGGTTCTGGTCGTGCAGCACCGCGTGACGGTGCGTGAACGTGCCGCGGCCCGAGTCCTGGCCCGTCAGGCGCACCGAGTAGCCCGATGCGACGAGCGACGCGAATGCGAGGTGTTCGCCCATGCCCCAGTCGAGCGGCTGGTCGCCGCGCGCCATGTTGCGGCGATCGTTGATCACGCGCTCGACGAGCGGGTGGACCTTGAAGTTTTCCGGGACCGTCGTGATGCGTTCGCCGAGGCGCTTCAGTTCGGCGAGCGGCACGGCCGTATCGGCTGCATCCGTCCACTTGCGGTTCAGGAACGGAACCCAGTCGACCGCATACTTGCTCTTGTAGTTCGACAGGACCGGATCGACGGTGTGGTGGCCGTCGTCCATCGCCTTGCGGTACGCCTTCACGTAGTTGTCGGCGTCTTCGGCGGTGATCACGCCCTGCTGCACGAGCTTCTCGGCGTACAGCGCACGAGTGCCCGGGTGCTGCGCGATCTTCTTGTACATCAGCGGCTGCGTGACCGCCGGCGTGTCCTGCTCGTTGTGACCCAGCTTGCGGAAGCAGACGATGTCGATCACGACATCCTTGTGGAACTGCATCCGGTAGTCGATCGCGATCTGGATCGCGAGCACGACGGCTTCCGGATCGTCGCCGTTCACGTGCAGCACCGGCGCTTCGATCATCTTGACCACGTCGGTACAGTACAGCGTCGAGCGCGCGTCGCGCGGGTCGGACGTCGTGAAGCCGATCTGGTTGTTGATGACGATGTGCAGCGTGCCGTGCGTGCCGTAACCGCGCGTCTGCGCGAGGTTCAGCGTTTCCATCACGACGCCCTGGCCAGCGAAGGCCGCGTCACCGTGGATCTGCACCGGCAGCACCTGCAGGCCGTCTTCGTCGCCGCGGCGGTCCATCCGTGCCTTCGCCGAACCTTCGACCACCGGGTTCACGATTTCGAGGTGCGACGGGTTGAACGCGAGCGACAGGTGGACCGGACCGCCTTCGGTCGACACGTCCGACGAGAAGCCCTTGTGGTACTTCACGTCACCTGCCGGCAGGTCGTCGACGTGCTTGCCTTCGAATTCGGCGAACAGGTCGGCCGGCATCTTGCCCAGCGTGTTGACCAGCACGTTCAGACGGCCGCGGTGCGCCATGCCGATGATGATTTCCTGCACGCCGGTCTTGCCTGCGTGCTGGACGACTTCGTCCATCGCCGCGATGAAGCTTTCGCCGCCTTCGAGCGAGAAGCGCTTCTGGCCGACGTACTTGGTGTGCAGATAGCGCTCGAGGCCTTCCGCTGCCGTCAGGCGATTCAGGATGTGCTTCTTCTTGTCGATCGAGAAGGACGGCGTCGCGCGGGTCGATTCCAGGCGCTCCTGCCACCAGCGCTTCTGCTCCGGATCGCTGATGTACATGTATTCGGCGCCTATCGTGCCGCAGTACGTGTCACGCAGGCCCTTGACGATGTCGCGCAGCGAAGCCTGGTCGAAACCGAAATACAGGTTGCTTGCGCTGTACGTCTGGTCGAGGTCGCCTTCGGAGAAGTCGTAGAACGCGGGTTCGAGTTCGGGGATGGCGGGACGTTCGCGACGCTTCAGCGGATCCAGATTGGCCCATTGCGAGCCGAGGAAGCGATATGCGCTGATGAGGGACTGGACGTGGACCTGCTTGCGCGCGGTCGCCAGATTGCTCGTGCTTTCGCGCGGGATGAAGGCATTGGCCTTCGCACGCTCGGCAAACGATTCGACGATCGGGAAATGAGCAACGTCATTGGCGTTCGAGCCGTCGGTTGCAGGCACGTTCTGCAGCGCGTCGAAATACTCTCGCCAGTTCTCCGGCACCGATGCCGGATTGTTGAGGTATGCATCGTACAGTTCTTCAACGTACGAAGCATTGCCGCCGAACAGATAGGAGTTCAGCTGAAACTGCTTCATTACATCTGACATTTTACGCTCACCTTTCTTCGAGCTTCTCGAGAAATAGCGGGTTACTCAACCTTCCGCGACACGGCCTGACCGTTTAGCGGATTGCGAATCAAGTCTTGCTTGGAAGGACCTAAAACTTGCGTGCGCGCAGCATATCACAGAACCGATACCGAAGTTCACGGCGAAATGCGGCTGAAAGCACCGCGCGACGGGGTTTCGCCGGATTGCCGCGACTCGCGGGAACAGTGTTTTGCAACCCGCCCGATTGCACACTGCGCAGATGCAAAAAAGGCCGCCCGAAGGCAGCCTTTTTCGTCATGCACGGGAACAGCCGATGCTTAGTCGACCGCACCTTCGCGGCTCGCGCGGCGACGCTCGTGCTCCTTCAGGAAGCGCTTGCGCAGACGGATCGACTGCGGCGTCACTTCCACGAGTTCGTCGTCGTCGATGAATTCGACCGCGTATTCGAGCGACATCTGGACCGGCGGCACGAGACGCACGGCTTCGTCGGTGCCCGACGCACGCACGTTGGTCAGCTGCTTGCCCTTGATCGGGTTGACGACGAGGTCGTTGTCGCGGCTGTGGATACCGATGATCATGCCCTCATACAGCGCATCGCCCGGCTTCACGAACATGCGGCCGCGATCCTGCAGCTTCCACAGTGCGTACGCCACGGCAGCGCCGTCGTCCTGCGAAATCAGCACGCCGTTGCGGCGCTCGAAGACCGAGCCGTCCTTGACCGGTGCGTACGAGTCGAAGATGTGGCTCATCAGGCCGGTGCCGCGCGTCAGCGTCAGGAATTCGCTCTGGAAGCCGATCAGGCCACGCGCCGAGATCTTGTATTCCAGACGCGTGCGACCGCGGCCATCCGACGCCATGTCGAGCATTTCGCCCTTGCGGCGACCGAGCTCTTCCATCACGCCACCCTGATGCTCGTCCTCGACGTCGACGGTCAGCAGCTCGTACGGCTCGTGCCGCACGCCGTCGATTTCCTGCATCACGACGCGCGGACGCGACACGGCCAGCTCGTAGCCCTCACGGCGCATGTTCTCGACGAGAATCGTCAGGTGCAGTTCGCCGCGGCCCGACACTTCGAACACCGTTTCGTCACCGGTATCCTTCACGCGCAGCGCGACGTTGTGATTCAGTTCCTTCATCAGGCGGTCGCGGATCTGGCGGCTCGTCACGAACTTGCCTTCACGGCCGGCCAGCGGCGACGAGTTGACGAGGAAGTTCATCGTCAGCGTCGGCTCGTCGACGGTGATCATCGGCAGCGCTTCCGGCGTATCGACCGCGCAGATCGTCGCGCCGATGCCGACGTCTTCGATACCGTTGATCAGCACGATGTCGCCGGCTTCCGCCGACTCGACCTGCACGCGCTCGAGGCCCTTGAACGACAGCACCTGGTTGATCTTGCGGTTCAGCACGTCGCCTTCCGGACCGAAGCGCATCACGACCGGTTGACCCGGCTTGATGCGACCTCGCGTGATGCGGCCGACGCCGATCCGGCCGACGTACGTCGAAAAGTCGAGCGACGTGATCTGGAGCTGCAGCGGCGCTTCCGGGTCGGCCGGGCGAACCGGCACGTGCGCGAGGATCGCCTCGAACAGCGGACGCATGTCGCCTTCGCGGGTTGCCGGATCGAGCGACGCGTAGCCGTTCAGGCCCGATGCGTAGACGATCGGGAAGTCGAGCTGCTCTTCGGTCGCGCCAAGCTTGTCGAACAGATCGAAGGTCTGGTTGATGACCCAGTCGATCCGCGCGCCCGGACGGTCGATCTTGTTGATGACGACGATCGGCTTCAGACCGAGCGCGAGCGCCTTCTTCGTGACGAAGCGCGTTTGCGGCATCGGACCCTCAACGGCGTCGACCAGCAGCAGCACCGAGTCGACCATCGACAGCACGCGCTCCACCTCGCCACCGAAGTCCGCGTGCCCCGGCGTGTCGACGATGTTGATGTGCGTGCCTTCGTATTCGACCGCGCAGTTCTTCGCGAGAATCGTGATCCCGCGCTCTTTTTCGATGTCGTTCGAGTCCATCACCCGCTCGGCAATCTGCTGGTTCTCGCGGAAGGTGCCGGACTGGCGGAGCAGTTGGTCGACGAGCGTGGTCTTGCCGTGGTCGACGTGAGCGATGATGGCGATGTTGCGAAGGGCGCGGGTCATAGAAACCTGGAAATCGTTGAACGCGCAAACGCGCACGCTCGTCAGTCACCGGGACACGTGCGCGCGCGTTGCAGCTTTGAAACCGCAAATTATAGCACGTGAGGATGTCGAAAGCCGGACTGCCTTTGCAACGCAGCAAACGACGCCTCCCTGTCCTCGTCGCAGACGGGTAAATCGAGCCGGCAGATCGACCGGTCGACACCGCCGACGGCAAACCGAAAACCCTGACGACGACACGGGAATTTCGGGACGCGGAGCGCGCCCTCGCCCGTTCGATTAACATTTGCCGCGGCAAGCAATTGTGCCTATACTGCTGCCTAGTCAACTATTGCAGCTTCAGGGTTTTATGTCGGATTCTCCTTCCCAATCGCCTGTTTCGCCGCTGTCCTCGTATCAGATGAACGACAGCGTCGGTTATCTGATGTCGCGCGTGAAATCGGTGATGACCAACCTCGTCACACAGCGCACGCAGGAAGAGCTCGGCATCACGGGCACACAGGCGAGCATGCTGTTCATGATCGCGGTCGGCAAATGCTCGACGGCCGCGGAGCTCGCCCGGGAATACGGGATCGACGCGAGCGCGGTCACGCGCCTGCTCGATCGCGTCGAGAAGCGCGGCCTGCTGTCCCGTGTGCGCAGCATCGAGGATCGGCGGGTCGTGCGTCTCGAGCTGACCGACGAAGGCCGCGCGCTGGCAGAGCGGCTGCCGCCGGTGTTCCGCAGCGTGCTGGACCAATTGCTGGACGGTTTTACGCCTGAAGAAGTCGGGTTCCTGAAGAGCATGCTGCGCCGCATTCTCAGCAACTATTGCGAGACCGCCGGCGGTAGCGTCACGTAATAGTTGCCATAACAATTACTTTCGACAGATTAATGTAAGGAAATCCTTGCAGTGTCCATCATTCATTCCGAGTCAGGGAACAGCGCGATGAAATCTTCCCCGTTGTCCGTGCGCGCCGGGTCGTGCCGCGCCGCCGTTGCCGCCGCGGTCGCCGCGCTGGCACTGGCGGGCTGCGCAAACTACATCGGCATCAAGAGCGACAAGCAGATCGCTCCCGCGTCGCAATTCGAAACCGCCCAGAGCCTGCCCGCCCAGGGCGGCCAGTGGCCGGCACTCGACTGGGCGAACCAGTTCGGCGATCCGCAGCTGCCGAAGCTGATCGACGAGGCGCTCCAGGGCAGCCCGTCGATCGCGCAGGCACAGGCGCGCATCGCGAAGGCGTCGTCGTACATCGAATCGTCGCGCTCGAACCTGATGCCGAAGGCCGAAGCCAGCTATTCGTGGACGCGCGAGCTGTATTCGTCGAATGCGCTGTTCCCGCCTCCGTACGGCGGCCAGTGGTATAGCGAGAACAACGCGCTCGCGAGCGCGTCGTGGGATCTCGACCTGTGGGGCAAGAATCGCGAGCGCCTGCATACGGCCGTGTCGCAGGAAAAAGCCGCCGAAGCCGACATGCAGCAGGCGCGCATCACGCTCGCGTCGTCGGTCGCCCGCACCTACAACTCGCTTGCGCAACTGTATGCGCTGCGCGACATCGCGCAGCGCGAGATCACCAACCGTCAGACGGTCGGCAAGATCACCGACGGCCGCGTATCGGCCGGCCTCGACACCAACGTGGAGCGCCAGACCGCGCGGGGCAACATCGCGACGACCCAGGCGTCGCTGTCCGACCTCGACGGCCAGATCACGACCGTGCGCTACCAACTCGCCGCGCTGCTCGGCAAGGGGCCGGACCGTGGGCTGCAGATCGCCGCGCCCGTGATGAACCCGACCGGCGAAGTCGCACTGCCCGGCAACCTGCCGGCCGACCTCGTGTCGCGCCGTCCCGACATCGTCGCCGCGCGCTGGCAGGTCGAGGCCGCGATGCACGACGTGAAGGAAGCGAAGGCCGAATTCTTCCCCGACGTCAACCTCGCTGCCGGCTTCGGCTTCGACGCGTTCGGCTGGGGCAAATTCCTGAATTTCGCGAGCCGCCAGGCGCAGTTCGGCCCCGCCATCCACCTGCCGATCTTCGATGCCGGTGCGTTGCGCGCGCAGCTCAAGGGCCGCTATGCAGACTTCGACCTGTCGGTCGCTAACTACAACCAGACGCTCATCAGCGCGCTGAACGACGTCGCGACGCAGGTCGCGTCGATCCGCGCGGTCGATCGCCAGATGGACGACGCGCAGCGTGCGCTCGACGCGTCGACGCGTGCATACGACCTTGCCGTGATCCGCTACAAGGCCGGCCTGTCGCCGCAGCTCCAGGTGCTGACCGCCGACAGCAACCGCCTCGCGTCCGAACAGACGGTGACGAACCTGAAGATGCGCCGGCGCGACATGCAGCTCGCGCTGATCAAGGCGCTCGGCGGCGGGTTCGACGCGACCGGCACGCGGCTCGCCGCGCCCGACGCCGACAAGCAGACAAAACAGGCCGCCAACTGATCCGGCGCCACCACTACGCAGACACTCGAAATAACGGACGGAGAAAATCGCCATGAGCGACCCTCAACAAAACGCCGCCAGCGCACAGGCGCAGAACAACGGGAAGCGCAAACGGATGATGACGCTGCTGATCGCGGTCATCGTGATCGCGGCCATCGCGTACGGTCTGTACTACTTCCTGGTCGCGCGCTTCCATGAAGAGACCGACGACGCGTACGTGAACGGCAACGTCGTGCAGATCACGCCGCAGGTCACGGGTACCGTGATCGCCGTGAAGGCCGACGATACGCAGACGGTCAAGGCCGGCGATCCGCTGGTCGTGCTCGATCCGGCCGACTCGCAGGTCGCGCTGCAGCAGGCCGAGGCCAACCTCGCGCAGACGGTACGCCAGGTGCGCGGCCTGTTCGTCAACGACGACCAGTACCGCGCGCAAGTCGCGCTGCGTCAGTCCGACCTGTCGAAGGCGCAGGACGATCTGCGCCGCCGGATGGCCGTCGCGCAAACGGGCGCCGTATCGCAGGAAGAAATCTCCCACGCGCGCGACGCGGTGCGCGCCGCGCAGGCGTCGGTCGACGCGGCGCAGCAGCAGCTCGCCTCGAACCGCGCACTCACCGCGAACACGACGATCGCATCGCACCCGAACGTGATGGCCGCGGCAGCGAAAGTTCGCGATGCGTACCTCGCGAACGCGCGCAACGTGCTGCCCGCGCCGGTCACCGGCTATGTCGCGAAGCGCTCGGTGCAGGTCGGCCAGCGCGTGTCGCCGGGCAACCCGCTGATGTCGGTCGTGCCGCTGAACGCTGTGTGGGTCGACGCCAACTTCAAGGAAGTTCAGCTCAAGCACATGCGCATCGGCCAGCCGGTCGAATTGACCGCTGACATCTACGGCTCGTCGGCCGTCTACCACGGCAAGGTCGTCGGCTTCTCGGCCGGCACGGGTTCGGCGTTCTCGCTGCTGCCGGCGCAGAATGCGACGGGCAACTGGATCAAGGTCGTGCAGCGCCTGCCGGTGCGTATCGAGATCGATCCGAAGGACCTGGAGAAGCACCCGCTGCGCATCGGCCTGTCGATGCAGGTCGACGTCGACATCAAGGACGAGCGCGGCGACCAGCTGGTCAACGCAAAGAACACAGTCTACGAGACCAGCGTGTTCGCGAAGTACGGCGACGAAGCCGACGCCGAGATCGCGCGCATCATCGCCGAGAATGCCGGCGGCAACGCGCCGGCACCGGCCGCGGCGAAGTCGAACGGCACCGCAAAGATGATGTAACGGCTCCGATTCCGGAAAACTACCGACATGGCACAGGCTCCTGTCTCCCACCCGCCCCTGCAGGGCGGGCAACTCGTGCTCGGAACGATCGCGGTATCGCTCGCGGTGTTCATGAACGTGCTCGACACGTCCATCGCGAACGTCGCGATCCCGACCATCTCGGGCGACCTCGGCGTATCGTCCGACCAGGGTACGTGGGTCATCACGTCGTTCGCCGTCGCGAACGCGATCTCCGTGCCGCTGACCGGCTGGCTGACCGACCGCTTCGGGCAGGTTCGTCTGTTCCTCGCGTCGATCATCCTGTTCGTCATCTCGTCGTGGATGTGCGGGCTGGCGCCGAGCTTGCCGTTCCTGCTCGCGTCGCGCGTGCTCCAGGGCGCGGTCGCCGGGCCGATGATTCCGTTGTCGCAATCGCTGCTGCTGTCGAGCTACCCTCGCGCGAAAGCGCCGATGGCGCTCGCGCTATGGTCGATGACGACGCTGATCGCACCGGTCGCGGGCCCGATCCTCGGCGGCTGGATTTCGGACAACTATTCGTGGCCGTGGATCTTCTACGTGAACATCCCGGTCGGCATTGCCGCCGCGCTGGCCACCTGGTCGATCTATCGCACGCGCGAATCCACGGTGCGTCGCGCGCCGATCGACGGCGTCGGCCTCGCGCTGCTCGTCTTGTGGGTCGGCTCGCTGCAAATCATGCTCGACAAGGGCAAGGATCTCGACTGGTTCGCGTCGACGACGATCATCGCGCTCGCGCTGATCGCGGTCATATCGTTTGCGTTCTTCGTGATCTGGGAGCTGACCGCCGAACATCCGGTCGTCGACTTGTCGCTGTTCCGGATGCGCAACTTCACCGGCGGCACGATCGCCCTCGCGGTCGGCTACGGGCTCTATTTCGGCAACCTCGTGCTGCTGCCGCTGTGGCTGCAGACCCAGATCGGCTACACGGCAACCGATGCAGGCCTCGTGATGGCGCCCGTCGGGCTGTTCGCGATCCTGCTGTCGCCGCTGACCGGCAAGTTCCTGCCGCGCACGGACCCACGCTATATCGCGACCGCCGCATTCCTGACGTTCGCGCTGTGCTTCTGGATGCGCTCGCGCTACACGACCGGCGTCGACGAGTGGTCGCTGACGCTGCCGACGCTCGTGCAAGGCATCGCGATGGCCGGCTTCTTCATCCCGCTCGTGTCGATCACGCTGTCCGGCCTGCCCGGCCACCGCATTCCCGCGGCATCGGGCCTGTCGAACTTCGTGCGGATCATGTGCGGCGGCATCGGCACTTCGATCTTCCAGACCGCGTGGGACCACCGGAACAATTTCCACCACGCGCAACTGGTCGAGCAGACCAACCCGTACAATCCGACGTTCAACCAGGCCGTCACGCAGATGGGCAACCTCGGGCTGACGCAGGATCAGGCGCACGGTCTCATCAACAACATGGCAACGCAGCAGGCCGCGCAACTCGGCGTGAACGACCTGTTCTACATCTCCGCGGCGATCTTCGTGCTGCTGATCGGACTGATCTGGATCACGAAGCCCGAACGCGCGGGCGGCGGCGATGCGGGTGCGGCGGCGTCGGCTGCACACTGAGCACCGCGCTCGAACGCACACGCCAAACAAAAAGCCCGGTCGATTTCGACCGGGCTTTCTTTCATGCCGACGGCGCTTGCGCGCCGCGCATCACGCTGCCGTCACGACGAGGCGCTCAGGTGCGAGCACGCCGTTGGCCTTGCGAGCCACGCCGAGCAGCCGTGCCGCGTCGTACACGCGCACACGCTCGCCCTCCGCCGCGTCGATCGAATCGAGCGCCGACAGCGGCAGACGCTGGCCGTGCAGGAACCGCTTCGCGCAGGCTTCGTCGAGACGCACCAGCGGAAACGTCGACAGCAGCGCGTCGACCGGCTGAAGCCACGCGTCGCGCGCCGCTTCGGCGGCGTCGGACAGCGCGTCGAGCGTCACCGCATGTTCGAGCGTCAGCGCGCCGACGCCCGTGCGACGCAGCATCGTCAGATGCGCGCCGCAGCCGAGCGCTTCGCCGATATCCTCCGCCAGCGTGCGTACATACGTCCCCTTGCTGCAAGTCACCCGAAACGTCACGTCCGGCAGGTCACAGGCCAGCAGATCGAGCGCATGGATCGTCACGTTGCGGCCTTCCCGTTCGACGGTCTGGCCCGCGCGCGCATATTCGTACAGCGGCTTGCCGTCGCGCTTGAGCGCCGAATACATCGGCGGCACCTGCACGATCTCGCCGGTAAAGTGCGCGAGTGCCGCCTCCACCGCCGTCCGGTCGCATTCGACGACGCGCGTGTCGAGCACGTCGCCTTCGGCATCGCCGGTGGTCGTGCGCACGCCGAGACGCATCGTCGCTTCGTAGGTCTTGTCCGCTTCGAGCAAGTCCTGCGAGAACTTCGTCGCCTCGCCGAAGCACAGCGGCAACAGCCCCGAGGCCAGCGGATCGAGCGTGCCGGTATGGCCGGCTTTCTTCGCGAGAAGCAGGCGCTTCGCGCGAATCAGGGCGTCGTTACTCGACAGGCCGACCGGCTTGTCCAGCAGGAGCACGCCGTCCAGCGCGCGCCGCGGCACGCGTGGACGCTGAGGAGCTGCAGTCTTCATGGGGGGCGCGCGCTCACTCGTCCTTCGCGGGCGCGTCGGCTTCGTCGTCGTCCTTCGCGCGCGTCGAGTTGGCTTCCTTGATCAGACGCGACATTTCCACCGCTTTTTCGATCGTCTGGTCGTAATGGAAATGCAGCGTCGGCACCGTATGAATATGCAGGCGCTTGAAGAGCAGGTTGTGCAGGTGACCCGACGCGTGATTCAGCGCTTCCTGCGTCTTGTCCGGATCGCCGGTGAGCGCCGTGAAATAGACTTTCGCGTGCGCATAGTCCGGCGTGAGCTCCACGCTCTGGATGGTCACGATGCCGATGCGCGGGTCCTTGACCTCGCGCATGATGAGTTCGGACAGATCGCGTTGAATCTGGTCTGCAATCTGAACGTTGCGATTGGGGGAAGTACGTTTCCTGGACATGATCGATCCGTGATCCGTTTATCAGGATAAAGCGGCGCGCCGCTGGCACGCCACCATGAAAATGGGCGGGACAGGCCCAAGCCTGCCCCGCCCACGAGCCGATTCGCGACGATTACAGCGTACGTGCGACTTCGGTCACTTCGAAGACTTCGAACTGGTCGCCTTCGATGATGTCGTTGAAGTTCTTCACCGACATACCGCATTCGAAGCCTTGCTTGACTTCCTTCACGTCGTCCTTGAAGCGCTTCAGCGATTCGAGTTCGCCCGTGAAGATCACGACGTTGTTGCGCAGCACGCGAACCGACGACGAGCGCTTGACGATACCGTCGGTGACCATACAGCCGGCAACCGTACCGACCTTCGGCACCTTGAACACCTGACGCACCTCGACCATGCCCGTCACGACTTCGCGCTTCTCCGGCGCCAGCATGCCCGACATCGCGGCCTTCACTTCATCCACTGCGTCGTAGATGATGTTGTAGTAGCGAATATCGATACCGTTCGCTTCGGCCAGCTTGCGCGCCTGTGCATCCGCACGCGTGTTGAAGCCGATGATGACCGCCTTCGATGCCGTCGCGAGGTTGACGTCGTTTTCGCTGATGCCGCCCACCGCGCTGTGCACGATCTGCACGCGCACTTCGTCGGTCGACAGCTTGAGCAGCGACTGCACGAGTGCTTCCTGCGAGCCCTGCACGTCCGCCTTGATGATGAGCGGCAGGTTCTGCACTTCGCCTTCGCCCATCTGCTCGAGCATGCTTTCCAGCTTCGCGGCCTGCTGCTTCGCCAGCTTGACGTCGCGGAACTTGCCCTGACGGAACAGCGCGATTTCGCGCGCCTTGCGCTCGTCCGGCAGCACGATCACTTCCTCGCCCGCACCCGGCACTTCCGACAGACCCTGGATTTCGACCGGGATCGACGGGCCGGCTTCCTTCGTCGGCTTGCCGTTCTCGTCGAGCATCGCACGCACGCGGCCATAAGCCGTGCCTGCCAGCACGATGTCGCCGCGGTTCAGCGTACCGGACTGCACCAGGATCGTCGCGACCGGGCCCTTGCCCTTGTCCAGCTTCGCTTCGATCACGATGCCCTTGGCCGGCGCCTCGACCGGTGCCTTCAGTTCCAGCACTTCTGCCTGAAGCAGCACGTTCTCGAGCAGGTCGTCGATACCGGCACCCGTCTTCGCCGACACCGGCACGAACGGCGAATCGCCACCGTATTCTTCCGGCACGACGCCTTCCGCGACCAGTTCCTGCTTGACGCGGTCCGGGTTCGCTTCCGGCTTGTCGATCTTGTTGATCGCCACGACGATCGGCACGCCACCCGCCTTCGCGTGAGCGATGGCTTCCTTCGTCTGCGGCATCACGCCGTCGTCCGCAGCCACCACCAGCACGACGATGTCGGTCGCCTTCGCGCCGCGTGCACGCATTGCCGTGAACGCCTCGTGACCCGGCGTATCGAGGAACGTGATGACACCGCGCGGCGTTTCGACGTGGTATGCGCCGATGTGCTGCGTAATGCCGCCCGCTTCGCCCGCTGCAACCTTCGCGCGGCGGATGTGGTCGAGCAGCGAGGTCTTGCCGTGGTCGACGTGACCCATCACGGTGACGACCGGCGGACGCGGCAGTTGCTCCGCATCGGTACCGGTCTCGCCTTCGACCAGCAGTGCTTCCGGATCGTCCAGCTTCGCGGCAACCGCACGGTGGCCCAGTTCCTCGACGACGATCATCGCCGTTTCCTGGTCCAGCACCTGGTTGATCGTGACCATCTGGCCCATCTTCATCATCACCTTGATGACTTCGGAGGCCTTGATCGACATCTTGTGCGCGAGATCGGCAACCGAGATGGTTTCCGGCACGTGCACTTCACGCACGATCGGCTCGGTCGGCGCCTGGAACGTCGATGCGCTGTCCTGGTGACGGCCGCGCCCCTTCGGGCCGCCGCGCCAACCGCGGTCGACACCGCCGCTCGAATCGCCGCGCGTCTTGATGCCGCGGCGCTTGGCCGCGTCGTCCTGCCAGCCGCCCTTGCCGCCACCCGGCTTCTTGTTGCGGTCGCCCGCGCCTGCCGGCGCCTGCGTCGTCGCCGGCGCTGCGCCGGCCGGCTTCTTCACGGCCGGACGTGCCTGCGCGCCTGCGCCTGCCGGCTTGGCCGGCTTGTGCAGCGTGCCCTTCGCTTCGGCCGGCTTCGGCGGTTCCACCGGCTTCGGCGGCTCGACTGCCTTGACCACGGCCTTGCGCGGCGTGTTCATCATTTCGCGGATCGCGCGCGCCTCGGCTTCTGCCGCCGCGCGACGCTTGCTGATCTCTTCCTGCTCGGCCCGCGCCTTGTCGGCCGCCTCGCGGGCAGCGTCCTCGGCCTTCTTCGCCGCTTCACGCTGGGCCGCACGTTCGGCGGCCGCGCGCGCTTCGTCCTGCGCGGACTGCGCACCGGCTGCTTCCTGCTGGGCTTCGGCGGCCTGCTGGGCAGCAGCCTGCTGTGCCGCTGCGGCTTCGGCAGCGGCGCGCTTCACCGCTGCTTCTTCCTCGGCACGACGGCGCTCGGCTTCGGCCGCTTCCTCGCGGGCACGGCGCTCGGCTTCCTCGCGCTCGAGGCGTTCCTGACGCTCGCGCAGTTCCTGCGCCTGCTTTTCGAGCAGCTCGGCCTCGCGGCGCGCTTCTTCCTCGCGACGCTTCAGATCCGCATCGTCATCCGCTTCGGCAACCTGCGCCTGACCCTGTTCCGCACCCTCGGCCACGTCGTCGCGCTTGACGAACGTACGCTTCTTGCGGACCTCGACCTGAATGGTGCGAGCCTTGCCCGTCGCGTCAGACTGCTTGATCTCCGACGTATGCTTGCGGGTCAGCGTGATCTTGCGCTTGTCGCCGTCGGTTGCGCCGTGCGACTTGCGCAAATGATCGAGCAGACGCGCCTTGTCCGCCTCGGACAGCGCATCGTCTTCACTCGCTTTCTGGACGCCCGCTGCCTGCAGCTGTTCGAGCAGCACACCAGCAGGCATTTTCAGTTCCGCGGCAAATTGGGCTACGTTGTTACTCGCCATTCATTCCTCTTAGTGCAAGGACCGATTCCTTGCGGTTAGCATCGGGTCAGGCCATACGGCCGCCATCAAATCAGTGCGCCATGGTCATTTCTCACTGGAACCAGTGTTCACGTGCTTTCATGATCAACGCCTTAGCGGCATCCTCTTCCATCCCGGTCATGTCGACCAGTTCATCCACAGCCAGCTCGGCGAGATCGTCGCGCGTCTGCATGCCGTGTTCGGCCAGCTTCGCGAGCAACTCCGGCGTGACGCCGTCGAGGCCCTTCAAATCCAGCGCTGCGTTTTCGACCTTTTCTTCGTTCGCGATCGCCATCGTCAACAGTGCGTCGCGTGCGCGGTTGCGCAGCTCGTGCACGGTGTCCTCGTCGAACGCCTCGATTTCGAGCATTTCGTTGAGCGGCACGTAAGCGATCTCTTCGAGGCTCGTGAAGCCTTCGTCGATCAGGATGTCGGCAACTTCTTCGTCAACGTCGAGACGCGCCATGAACAGCGAACGCAGTCGATCGCGCTCTTCACCCTGCTTCAGGGCGGATTCGTCCGGCGTCATGATGTTGATCTGCCAGCCGGTCAGCTCGCCGGCAAGGCGAACGTTCTGACCGCTGCGGCCGATCGCGACAGCCAGCTCGTTTTCGTCGACGACGACGTCCATCGAGTGCTTTTCTTCATCGACGACGATCGACTGGACGGCTGCCGGCGCGAGCGCGCCGATCACGAACTGGGCGGGATCCTCGGACCATAGCACGATGTCGATGTTTTCGCCACCGAGCTCGTTGCGCACGGCCTGCACGCGCGAACCGCGGATGCCGACGCAGGTGCCGATCGGATCGATCCGCTTGTCGTAGGCGATCACGCCGATCTTCGCGCGCACGCCCGGATCGCGAGCGGCTGCCTTGATCTCGAGCAGGCCCTGCTCGATTTCCGGCACTTCCATCTCGAACAACTTCATCAGGAACTCGGGCGCGGTGCGCGAGAGTTCGATCTGCGGGCCGCGCGCGGTGCGGTCGACCTTCGCGATGTATGCACGCACGCGGTCACCCACGCGCAGATTTTCCTTCGGGATCAGCTGGTCGCGGCGCAGCAGCGCTTCGACACGGCCCGATTCGACGATGAAGTTGCCCTTGTCGAGGCGCTTCACCGTGCCCGTCATGATCTTTTCGCCGCGCTCGAGGTAATCGTTCAGGATCTGCTCGCGCTCGGCATCGCGCACCTTCTGCAGAATCACCTGCTTGGCGGCTTGTGCGCCGATACGGCCGAACTCGATCGACGGCACCGGCTCCTCGATGAATTCGCCGACTTCGACGTCGGGGTTCTGCTCACGCGCTTCGAACAGCAGGATCTCGCGATCCGGCTCCTGCAAGCCTGCCTCGTCGGGCACGACGAGCCAGCGACGGAAGGTTTCGTGCTCGCCGCTTTCGCGATCGATATGGACGCGGATTTCGGCGCCTTCGTCGAACAGCTTCTTGGAAGCGGACGCGAGCGCAGCCTCGAGGGCGCCCAGCACCACATCCTTGTCGACGTTTTTCTCGCGCGCCAGCGCATCCACCAGCATCAACACTTCGCGACTCATTATTTGCGGCTCCTAAAGTCAACTTGCGGAATCAGGCGGGCTTTGTCGATATCGGCCAGCGTGAAATCCAGCATGGCTGCCTCGCCCTTCTTCCTCTCAAATTCCAAACCGATCGTTTCGCCATTCGGCGCGTGCAGAATGCCCCGGTACGTCTTGCGCCCGTCCAGCGGCTTTTTCAAGGTCACGGAAACTTCGCTGCCGGCGAAGCGCTCGAAGTCGGCCAGCTTCTTCAACGGGCGGTCGAGCCCCGGGGACGAGACTTCGAGCCGTTCGTAATCGATGTTTTCGACCGTCAAGACGTGCTGGAGCTGACGCGTGACCTTTTCGCAATCTTCGAGCGAGATGCCGGCAGGCTGATCGATATAGATGCAAAGCATGCCGCGCCCGGTGCGCTCGAGATCCACCAGCTCGTAGCCGAGCCCGGTGACCGTGGTTTCTATCAGTTCCGTCAGTTGCACAGTGTCCTCTCAGGTGTTCGCGCCCGCCGCTCGCGATTCACCCGCGGGCGCGCGCCTTAGCCGGCGCAGGAAGTGCTACCCGAGATGCCTAACCGTTTCAGCAAAAAAAAATGGGCGGAACGCCCATCTTCTTACTGGTGGTCGCACCTGAGCCGCACATTGAATCCGTACGCCCAGCGACTCCGCGATTATAGCGATTTTTGGCGCAAACGCCAAGCCAGCCGGTAAAAGCAGCGTCCAGCCCGCCTTTACCGACCAAAAATGCGAAACCGGACTGTCCGACCAGGCGGCACAATCCGGCAGCGCGTATATATACAGTCAAAAGCAAACCACGCAACGCGAGGTGCCGACGCAACCCGACTCGCGTCGATATTGTCGGCACACCGGCGGCGTCACGCCGCCGACCGCCGGAAACGCTCAGCGACCGCGTGAGCGATTACGCTGCGGACGCTGGCCGCCGCGCGTACCACCGCCACCGTTGCCGGCGCCTTCGGCGCGATTGCCGTTCGGATTGCGGTTGCCGCCCTTGCCGCCGCCGCGCTTGCCGCCCACGCCTTCACGCTTGGGGCCGGCGCCATACGACGCACGATTGCCATCGACATCGCGACCGCCACCCGAGCGGTTGCCGTAGCCCGACGGCGAAACCGGCAGGCTGCCGTAGCCGCTCAGGCCAGGCAAGCCCGGGGCGCCACGTCGACCACCACCGCGACGCGGCTGATCGAGCTGACCATGCGTCGTCAGCACCGGCTCGCGGCCGATGAAGCCCATCGACGTCTGCATCGGATCCGGCTGGCGCCGCTCAGCCTGCCCGCCACCACCGCGCTTGCCCTTTTCCTCGGACGGCGCCTTGAGGCCGACGGTCGCCATCAGCTTGCGCACCTGCGCTTCGTCGAGCTCCTCCCAACGACCGCGCTTCAGGCCGCGCGGCAGCGGAATCGGACCGTGACGCGTACGGATCAGGCGGCTCACCATCAGGCCGGCCGCCTCGAACATCCGGCGCACTTCGCGGTTGCGGCCTTCGGCCAGCGCGACGTGATACCAATGGTTCGTGCCTTCGCCGCCGCCGTCGCGGATGCGCAGGAAGTTCGCCGGGCCGTCATCGAGTTCGACGCCGTGCAGCAGCTTCTGCCGCATCCCTTCGGACAGTTCGCCGACGACGCGCACCGCATACTCGCGCTCGACGCTGTAGCGCGGATGCATGAAACGGTTTGCGAGATCGCCCGACGTCGTGAGCATCAGCAGACCTTCGGTGTTGAAGTCGAGACGACCCACCGCGAGCCATTTCGCCGTCTTCATCGGCGGCAGGCGATCGAACACCGACGGACGACCCTCCGGGTCCGCGTGACTGACGATCTCGCCCGTCGGCTTGTGGTACAGCAGCACGCGCGGCGGCTTGTTCGGCAGCTTGCGCTTGACCGGCTTGCCGTTGATGCGGACCTGGTCGGTCGGCATGATGCGCTGGCCGATGTGCGCGGGCTCACCGTTCACCGACACGCGGCCGGCGACGATCAGTTCTTCCATTTCACGGCGCGAGCCCATGCCGGCTTCCGCCAGCACCTTGTGGAGCTTCGGCGCGTCGTCGTCCGGCGACAGCACGCGCTTGTTCGTCGGCTGGCTGCGACCGCGACGCAGCATCGGCGCACGTACGCCGCTGCCGCCGGCCGAATTGTCCGCATCGAACGCCGGCGACGTCACATAGGCGAACAGGTCGTCCTGCGACGCCGCGTCGCCGTCGGCCTTCGCTGCGCCGCCCTCGGCCTTCGCCGAACCGCCGCGCCGCGCCTGGCCGCCTTGCCCGCCCTGGGCACCCTTGGCCGCACCTTCGCGCTTGCCGGCCGGCTTGCGACCGCCCTTGGCCACGCCTTCCTTGCGCGGCGCGCGTGCGGGCTGAGCTTCCGCGACCGGCTGCGCATCCGCGCCTTCGCCGCCCTGCGACTCGCCATCGCCCTTCGACTTGGCCGCCGCACGGCGGCGCGCGATCAGGCTGCGCGGGCCGCGCCGCAGGCCGCGGCGGGGACGCTCGTCACCACCCGCGGCCGGAGCATCCTGCTCCGGCGCATCGTCGGCACGCGCGGCCTGCACGGCAGGCGCGGACGATTCAATATCGTGGATATCAGTCAAAACAACCTCAAAATGTCAGGTCTCGCGCCCGGCTCGGGCGCGGCAAGAAGTCGGCCGCGATCAGGCGCGGCGCTGTTCGGGTTCTGCTTCGTCGTCCGGCAGTGCGTCGGCGCCGATGGGCGCGCTGGCACTGCGTACGGCATCGGCGAGGCTGTCGGACGTATCGTCCAGCAGTTCGCCGTCCGCGGGACGGGAGCGTGAGGCGTCAGCGTGGCCAGGCTCGCCCGGCATGTCGCCGGCCGCTTCCGCTCCGTCTCCGGCAACCGCGTCGGCGGCCGGCTTGCGATCTTCCTCGTTCCCTTCCGCGCGCAGCGGCTCGGGCTGCTCGCCGGCCGGCGCTACTTCGGCGCCGCCCTGTTCCATCTGAACGCGATCAGCTTCCAGCGTATCGCGGTTCGGCATTTCCTGCGACGCCGCACCTTCCGCTGCGGCGTCGCCTGGCAATTCATCCGGCTGCATGTGCGACACGTCGGCCGCCGCTTCGCCGGCTTCCGGCACCGCGTCCGCTACCGGCGCGTCGCCATCGAAGTCCATCGCCTGCTGCGCGAGCAGCGCGGCCTCGATGTTCGCGGCCGGCTCCTCGAGCGCCGGCAGGTCGTCGAGCGCCTTCAGGCCGAGATCGTCGAGGAACTGCTTGGTCGTCGCGTACAGCGCCGGACGCCCCGGCACGTCGCGATGCCCGATCACCTCGATCCAGCCGCGGTCCTCGAGCTGCTTGACCACCTGCGTATTGACCGTGACGCCGCGAATCTCTTCGATGTCGCCGCGCGTGACGGGTTGCCGATACGCGATGATCGCGAGCGTTTCGAGCACCGCGCGCGAATATTTCGGCGGCTTCTCGGGATGCAGCCGGTCCAGATAATGGCGCATCGCCGGCTTGCTCTGAAAGCGCCATCCGGTTGCCAGCGCCACCAGTTCGACACCGCGGCCGGACCAATCCTGTTTCAGATCTTCGAGCAACGTGCGGACCGTGTCAGCCGACACGCCGTCGGCAAAGAGCTTGCGCAAATCGCCGAGTTTCAGCGGTTCTTGCGCGCAGATCAAGGCAGTCTCGAGGACGATCTTCGCCTCTTGGGTATTCATGCAGCTAGGCCAGACCCTGTGGTCAAACGAACCGGATCAACAAACAGACGAAAGGAACGGAAGACGCGCTCGCCCGATTCTGATCGGTCATATTGATGGGAGCACGAACCGGGGGCGGCGAACCAACTTCAAGCCAGGCCCAAACCGGACGGAACAGCACGGCTCAACGACGGAACCGCGTGACTGAGCGCCATCTTACGCAAAATTGCCCGGTGCGTAAAGATGAGCCGAACGGCCCGTCGCCCGCACGCCGCAGCAGCTCCGCCCCCGCTTCAACGCAGGCCCGCGCCGCGCGCGAGGAACGCCCGCAAGCGCTCGACGCCTGCGTCGAGCCGCACCGGATCGCACGCGTAGCACCAGCGCACGAACCCTTCCCCCTCCGGGCCGAACGCGCGCCCCGGCGCCAGCCCAAGCCCGGCCTCGCGCACCAGCGACTTGCAGAATGCGAGACTGTCGTCAGCGCCCGGCAGGCGCAGGAACAGGTACATCGCGCCCGGCGGAGGCGGCACATCGACGCCCGGCAACGTGCGCAGCGCGGCGACCAGGTGGTCGCGCGCGCCACGCAGCGCCGCAACGAACGACTGCACGAACGATTCGCCGTCGCGCAGCGCGACTTCCCCCGCGGCCTGGATGAAACCCGGCGCACACGACGTGTTGTATTCGACCAGCTTCGACAAATCGCCCATGATCGACGCCGGCGCGACCAGCCATCCGAGCCGCCAGCCCGTCATCGCCCAGGCCTTCGAGAACGAATTCACGACGATGACCCGCTCGTCGCGCGACGCAATGTCGAGAAACGACGGCGCGCCGTCCGCGCCGAACGCGAGCCGTTCGTACACCTCGTCGGAGACCACCCAGATGCCGTGACGCCGGCAATGCGCGAGCACGGCCCGCTGGTCGTCGCGGGACATCGTCCAGCCGGTCGGATTGTTCGGCGAGTTCACGAACAGCATTCGCGTGCCGGGCGTCAGCGCCGCGAGCAGCTGGTCGATGTCGAGCCCCCAGCCCTCATCGCCATGGCGGAGCGGCATGCGCTCGACCTGTGCACCGAGAATCTTCGGGATTTCAACGAGGTTCGGCTAGAGCGGCGTGACCGCGACGACGCGATCGCCCGGACCGACCAGCAGCTGCGCGGCCAGCATCAGCGCGCTCACGCCCGAACTCGTCACGGCGATCGCATCGGCCCCGGTCGCGCCGTGACGCGCGCTCACATAGGCCGCAATTGCGTTGCGCAACGATACCGTGCCGAGGTTGTGCGTGTAGAAGGTTGCGCCGTCGCGCAGCGCCGCGGCAGCCGCGTCGCGAATGAATGCCGGCGTCACGCGATCGGATTCGCCGAACCAGAATGGCAGTACGTCGGGCACACCGAAGCCGGCGTTCGCGACTTCCCTGATCAGCGACGGACGCAACGCGCGGACCGCGCTGCGTGCCGTCGGCTCGCCCGTCGCCGGGCCGACATCTGCGGAATACGTCATCGAGAACCGCCACCGAGGAACACGATCCGCGTAGTGTACCGGCGTGCGCGCCGCATCGGCACCCTCAATCGAGGTCTTCCGCCCGCGCCGGCATCTGGCGCACGAGTTCCCAGATCGCCTGCGCGGCCGGCGACAGCGACCGGTCGCGGCGGCGCACCAGCTCGACGGTGCGCTCGGTACGCGGCGTCAGCGGCCGCGCGACCAGCGACGATCCCGCCGGCAGCGGCAGCGACAGCCACGGCTGCACGCTCACGCCGACGCCGGCCTCGACGAGCCCGAATACCGTCGCCGAATGCCCGAGCTCCTGCATGACCGTCGCGTTCACCCGATGGGCTGCCAGCGCGGCGTCGATCAATGGCCGGCTTCCGGACGCATGGTCGAGCAGGACGAGGCGCTCGCCATCGAGCGCCGTCCAGGGCACCTCGGCCCGCGCCGCGAGCGGGTGATCGGCGCGCGCGACCAGGCAGAACGAGTCGGTCATCAACGGTTCGCACACGAGATCGGCAACGGTGAGCGGCCCGATGACGACGCCGAAATCGACCTCGCTCGACTTCACCTTTCGCAGCACGTCGCTCTGCACGTCGTCGCGCAGGCCGAGCGTGACGAACGGAAACTGGCGCTCGCAGGCCGCGACGACGCGCGGCATCAGCCGGCACGCAATCGTCGGGCTCGCCGCGACGATCACGCGCCCGCGCCGCTGCTCGCCGATCTCGCGAATTTCGCGCAGCGTGTCGTCGAGATCGTCGATCAGGCGGGACACACTCGCGATCAGGTTCCCCCCGACGTCGGTCAACTGCACGTCGCGGGTCGTCCGGTCGATCAGCTTCAGTCCGAGCTCGGCCTCGAGTTCGCGCACGCAACGGCTGACCGCAGACTGCGTGAGTCCGATCTCGTCACCCGCGCGACTGAAGCTCCGGAGCCGCGCAACCTCGATGAATACGCGAAGCTGGCGCAGCGTAACGTTCATCCCCTCACCTCATCAATCGTCGATATCGATGCACGATTTTAATGCACGAAATCAGCGTCGATTGACGAATGCCGCACCGGCCGCACATGTTTCGCTGCGGTGCAATATCCACGGAAACGCACGTGGCGCGGGCGAATTGCACAAGATTGGTGATTGTCCTGATTTGCTGACGGGTTATTTTGGCGTCTTATACGCCCCTAGCTGACTTAGCCGTTAGCCCGCTGCCAAGCGGCTCTCAAGGGAATCGCCTCCGACGTGGCACGCATCGTGCTTTACCTGACGCACAGGGCGCAGGTCGAGTCGGACGGAAGGCAGAAACGCCGCTGCCGGTCAACCGGACGCCCCCACCCGGCACTCGACGCTCGAGTGCTTGAAGAGTGCGCGGCGCAGGGCAGCGCACCGGAGTTAGCTTCGCTGAGGTGAGGACATGATGCTGTTCGACGATTTGAGAGATAACGAGTGGGCGCTGGTCGAAGGTCTGTTTTGCTCGGAACCCGCACGCAGTGAACGGCGCGGCCGCCCCCGCGTGGAGGCCCGCTCGGTGGTAAACGCCGTGCTGTGGGTACTGTCGACCGGTGAAGGCTGGTCGAAGCTGCCGGGTCGCTATCCGTCGCCGCCGACCTGCCGCCGTCGCTTCGACGAATGGCAGGCAGACGGGACGCTCGCCGAAATCGTCAAGCGCCTCGGCACAAGCGGCCGCCAGATCTCGCTGCGCGGGCGCATCGGGGCAAGCGCGGCGAAGCCGCCTGCACCGCCGAGCCGCGACCGGTTGCGCGGCGCCTTCTGGACCAATCCGGAATCCTGGCGCGCCCCCGTGAAGATGGCGTAACGCATGCTCGATCGGGCGGCTTAGGCCGCCCGGTTTCTTTCGGCGCCACGCGCTTTGCGCGGCGCCCGCGTCGTCGTCGATTACCGCTGTCGTGCCGCGATACAACTATTTACTATTATTTACAGCAAGCCTGCACTCCCGCGCTTACCTTAGCGTCATATCAACAAGCCACGCCGATGGCTTGAAGGGAGCCCCGCCATGAAAACAATGTCACTGCTCGTCGCATGCGGCATTGTCATTTCGCTGGCGTTGACCGCCCCCGCTCACGCCGACGATCGCGCGAAGCCGCCTCACCGCCAGCAGGATCACCGAAACACCCTTCGCCAGCAACCGCCCGCCACGTCGCTCAATCGACAAACCGTGCCGCGCGGCGATTTGCGCGGCGACATCGCCAGCAACGCACGCGCGCGCATCGGCTCGCAGCCGACAGATCTGCCGCGTCATCCGTAGTCCACAGGATTTCGTCAAAGAAAATTCCCGAATCCGGGAACTGCTCGACATACGACGAGTCACATCCGTTGCCATGAGCACAGCGTGGCAACAGCAAAAGTATCCGGTACGCCCGTATCCTCGCGATACGGGCTTTTTTTTGAATGCCGCCGGCGACGGCGCGAGGTCAGGAGTGCGCCGCTACAGGCGGCTTTCGAGAATCGCCACGGCGCTCGCTTCGCTTAACGCGTAGTCGTCCATACGGCGATCGGTCCAGGAGAGTAATTTCTCGTCGCGCTCGAGGCGCGCGCATTCGGCCCGACCACTATCGGTCAGCACCGCGATGTCGACCGGCGCATGGAAACCCGGCGCGGGGGCAACCGTCTTCTGCCTGACCGTGTCCATCAGCCCCAGCGACCGAAGATACTCGAACACGCCCGGGCGGCGCGCCCACGGTACCTGGCGGTACTGCACTCGTCTCAATGCGTCGAGCACCGCTTCGTTGGAATACGTGGCCATCTCGATTCTTTCTTAAAGTGCAGCGACAATGCGAAGCGGCGCGCCGGGCGGGAGCTCCGCCCGCCGATACCGCCACCGATTCTGGGGGCCGACGTTCGGCGTCGCGTCAGGGCCGGATCGTCAGCCGTCCATAAAAAGACACCATACCCCAATCAAATTGATTCTGTTCGATTCATTTGTACTTCTCTTCATCGGTTTCATGCTCTTCCGCAAGCGGCGGAGACTCATCGCGATCGCGAGCGTCGCGCTGCTCTGGCTGCTCGCGACAGGCTGGCTCACCGCGCCACTCATCGCATGGACCGAGGCGGGCGTGACGCCGGTCGAGCGCCCCGACATGCACGGCCGCACCACACTGATCATCATCGGCATCGGCACACGGCGCAGCGACACCGGCCTGCGGCCGCCGCCCGACGGGGAAGCACGCATCCGTACGACCGCGGCGCTCTATCGCACGTGCCGCGAGCAGGCCACCCGCTGCACCGTGGTGATGTCGGGCGGCGACCCTCAACATCACGGCGAAACCGAGGCGGCGGTCTACGGGCGCCGCCTGATCGCGGAAGGCGTCGCTCCCGGCGACCTCGTTCTCGAGCCGGACAGCCGTACCACCTACGAAAATGCGAAATTCACCGCTTCTATACTACGCTCACAACATGACGACTCGCGCATTCTCGTCGCATCGTCCTACCAGATGCGTCGCGCATTGCTCGATTTCCGCCGCTTCGGCATCGATCCGCAGCCCGTTTATTCCAATCGCCGGCGCGCGCAAACGGGCTGGCTGCCCCGCTGGCACAACCTGGAAGATGCGAATCAGGCATTGCACGAACTGATCGGCATCGCGCAGTTCCACGTCTACCGATGGCTCGGCTGGTTTTGATGGCGACGCGTGCAGCGAAGGCGAAAACGACTGCGCCGCGCGGGATGGCATGCGCATGACGGAATGCAGGAAGTGTTGCGCGACTTCAACGGGGCCTTGCGCTGCACACCGATCCGGTGCACATTGATCCGTCACTTTTGTTACACTCGACACGCACTCGATTGCAGTCGCCAGACAAAACGGCAACATTCGGGTTCATCACCACTTAGCGGAGGTAAAGCAATGAAGAAGACGTCCCTGGCTATTCTGGTCGCGATGTCGGCGCTGACTGGCGCAGCGTATGCGCAAGAGAGCACGCAAATCCAGACCATCACCGACCCGGCCAAGATCGCCGAGATCGAGCAGCGCGCACAGGCACTGCAACAGCAGCAAGCAGCCGAGGCTGCACAGCCGGCGATGCAGGAAGAGCACCACGGCAAGAAGGCTGCTCACCACAAGGCAGCGAAGAAGGCTGGCAAGAAGGCCGCCAAGGCCGCTCCGGCAGACGCTGCCAGCCAGTAAGTTCGGCGGCACCGCACAAGCGAAAAGCCGAATCCGGGCAACCGGGTTCGGCTTTTTTGGTTGCGGCGCCTGCGCGCTGTGCTAAAGTCGCGCACCGAAATTTTCCACCCGTGCGCACCCCGGTGCGGAGGACAGCATGAGCAACATTCAACTCGACATCGAGTGGACCGACGCAGCCACTCGCAAGATCAAGCAACTGATGCCGCGCGGCTCGGACGACGCCTTCCTCGCGCTGCCGCCGATCGAGTGCCTGCCGATGGAGGGCGATGTGATTTTCCTCGGTCCGCAAGGCAAGCAGCAACCGTTTATCGTCGCCGAACGTCAGTATCACCACGACGGCGACGCCGACTGGACGATCATCCTGATTCTCGACGTACCCAGCGCGTCGCACTGACGCGCCGCAGCGGCCGGCAACGTGTCCGGCCGCACCACCCTGCTCACGCGGGCTTCGACAGCACGCGGATCCCGGACCGATCAACTCAGTGCGCGGCGGCACGCGCATGCACAGCCAAAGCCACCTGGCCGTCCCGGCGCTCGGCGAATCGCGCCAGCCCCCAATTCAGAAAAGATTGCGAATCAGCGAATCCAGCACGCGCCGGATCACCATGTGTCGCATTGCGGCCCCACCAAAAAAATTGCCCGCGCTTCAGAAGAAGCGCGGGCGAAACCGTCGCCCTACGAGGATAGGCGACGGGGCCATCGAGATCCGCGCGAGGCGCGGATCGTCATCGGTTACGCCAACGCTCGCAGCGCCGGCGTCTGAGGCGTCGAAACCGTTGATCGGGCGCTCGCGACGCCTGCCCGGTCTCTGACGCCATCCTCCCTGTCCTAACGATTCGCACTTATAAAGCAGTTTGCGTGCCAGGCGCACTTTCGAAAATATGCCATTGATCCATAAGGATATTTTCCGAGGCCACGGTGATGTAACACCCGTTCTTCCGCCGTAACGCGCGAATGTTACGTAACGTCACGACGGAGGGGGGCGAACGTCCCGCACATGCCAGAATCGGCAGACGCGCGCGACCATGAAAAAAGCCCGCCGGAAGGCGGGCTTTTTCGAAGAGCGGGGGGAACCGCGATCAGCGCAGCTGATTCACGAGCAGCCCCATGATCTGCCGGGCCGGGCCCGACGTATCGATCGCACCCGAGTCGTCGACGATTGCCACACGCGTCTGGTCGGGCGTCAGCGCCTTCACGTTGACGCGATACTGCTTCGCCTGTTTTTCCTTCTTGCCGTGGAACAGTTGGCTCCAGAAGCCCTGCTCGGCCGAGCTCAGATCCTTCGGATCGACATAACGCACGAAATACAGCCCCTTCGTGCGATCGCGATCGTCGACCGTGAAGTTCGCGCGATCGAGTGCGAGGCCGACATGCAGCCACGACCGGTCATACGGTTCGCCGAGCGTGACTTCGGACGGCACCGCGGCCGAATCGACGTCGTTCGCTTGCGACGACGTACGCGCGACGTTCTGCGCAGCGATCGCCGCGGCGGCGGCCTTCGATGCGTCGGTATCCGCCTTCTTGTCCTTCGGCACCGTGTTGTCGTTGATGTTCGCGATCGGCGGCTCACCGTTCTTCGCGCGCTGCTCGTTCTGTGCGAGCACCGCCATCAGCCGCTTCAGGTATTCGGTCTCGAGCGCTGGATCGTTGGGTTTCGCTTCCCACTTGCTCGAATCGTTGTTCGCGCCGGTGATCGCCTCGCGCATGCCCTTCTGGCTAATGAACACGTAGGTGCCGCCGTTCGGCGCCGAATCGAGGCGGGTGCGGTACTTGTTGCGCTCAGCCGTCACGTACGAATTGCCCATCGCCTTGGAGATCACGCTGCGGATCAGGCCGTCGTTGATCTGCGGATGGGTTTCGTTCCAGTCGGTTTCCATCACGCCTTTATCGCGCTGGTCGACGACGAGCAGGAAGCCCTGCTCCTGCCAGAAACGGCGAACTTGCGGCCAGATGTCGGCGGGCTTCTTGCCGTCGATCACGAGCCAGCTCTCGGTGCCGTCGCGCTGAATATGCATGCCGGCCACGGCGGGCGCGACGGTGTCCGTCGTGGGCGCCGCGTGCTGGACCTGCTGAAGTGCGGACAGGGAAGTCGCTCCGCCCTGTGGCGGCAGCGAACGCTGATCGGCCGTCTCGTCGAGCATGTTGGGCGGCACTGCGAGCGACGCTTCCTTCGATTTGGAATCGCTCTTGTAGTCCACTTTCGTGGGCGACGACGTACCGCAACCGGCAACGAGCGCGCCGGTGGCGAGCACTGCAGCGAACCGCATGGTAAGACGAAGATCAGTCATGTTCGGGGAATCCTCTTCCGCTAAATCACGGCGCTTTCCGTGGATCAACCTTGCATTTTACCGGGGCCGCGCCGGGATGTGCAAAAAAGCGACCGGCAAGAAAAAACCCGCGTCAGCCTGAACTGACGCGGGTTCTTTGTCTGGTCGGGGCGAGAGGATTTGAACCTCCGACCACCTGCACCCCATGCAGGTACGCTACCAGGCTGCGCTACGCCCCGAAAGAAAAAAATTATAACAGACAGTTGGCCGCTTTAGAACGGGTCGCATGCATTTTGTGCATGTTCCTGCGAAATTTTTTGCGACATGATCCAACGGGGCAAGCCGGCTTCGACACGGGCGGCAACGCGCATCCCGCCATGCCACGGTCCGGCCATGCGATCCGCCCCATGCTCACGGCCGGCGTGCGACACAGATGACCGTGAGGCCCGCCATCCGGTTGAACCGGAACATCGGCAACTCGGCGCGGCAGATCAGCTTGAGCAAACCGTTGACGACCGGACGGTGCCGGCGCAACTGCGACGCCGGTTCGCGCGGTTGCCGACGCACCCGCTCGCTCAGTCGCAATGCCGCCGCGAGCGGGAACGTGAGGCCGAAGTAGTAGGCGCCGCGCTCGACCTCCAGCCCCGCACGACGCGCGACATCCTCGAGACCATCGAGCGTATACCTGCGCTTGTGCTCGAGAAAATCGTCATGCGCGCTCCAGAGGAACTGAAACGCGGGGACCGTGATCAGGAACCGGCTGCCCTTCGGCGCACCCGCCACGTAGCGGGCAAGCAAGCCGACATCGTCGTCGACGTGCTCGAGGACATCCATCAGCAACACGAGATCGGCATCGAACCGATCGACGGCCCGGCGAAAATGGACGGGCTTGCCGGCCGCCTCCCCGTCGGTGTCGTCGGCGTAGCTCGTATCGACACACCATGCTTCCGTCGCCTGCGTGCGCTCGAGCAAATGCTTCGAAAAGAAACCCGAGCCAGCACCGACGTCGAGTATGCGGTTCGCGTCCGACGTGCCCAGAAACCGACGGATCGCGCTCGCCTTCGACGCGTAGTACCAGTGATCGCCTACATCCGCTCCCAATACGTCGAGCTCCTTCAGATCCATGACGCCTCCCCCGTGTCGGCCACCATGCTTTGATCCATCCAGCCACTGACGCCGATCTTACCGCGCCGCCGCCGTCGCACGTACGGCAAGTTGCGCGATTCGCACGGGCAACCTGTGTCGCGCCTTAATCGAAAAGGACGATGGCCGATTCGTCGCGGATCGCTACCGTGCGCTTGCCCGGTGCGAGATCAACGCGCACGGCACATCGTCCGACTGCATGCCGATCGATATGGCACATCTCCGCTTCGCCGCGCTGCGCGGCACGCCGGCGGCGGTTTCGATCGCAACGGCGGTTGCGACATCCCGTCACCGTCTCAGACAAAGGCCAGTGAATGACTCAGAAAAGCGACATTTCCCGTCGACACTTTCTCCGGCTGGGTGCCGGCACGATCGGCATCATGCTGGGAGGCACGCCTCTTCTGTCCGCGTGCGGCGGCGATTCGATCGCGGTCGCCCCCGTCACGACGCCCAGGCTCGGTTCGGCAGCGAACTTTCGTGACACCGGGGGACCGGACGGAACGGGCTATGCCACCGCGAGTGGTGCAGCGATGAAGAAAGGCGCGATCTACCGGTCGTCCGCGCTCGCGCTGTCGGCGGCCGACCTCGCAACGGTCGATACGCTCGGCATCACGCACGTATGCGACCTGCGCACGACCGCGGAGATCCACGCGCAGCCGGATGTGCCGCTGGCCGGCGCCACCTGGCAGAACCTCAACGTGCTCGGCGTCGCCAGTATTGGTGCGCTCCCGACCGACGGTGCGACTGCCACGGCCTTCATGCAAAGCATGTATCGGGCGTTCGTGACGTCGGAAACGGCACGGACGAGTTACCACACGCTATTCGCCGGCTTTGCCGCGTCCGGTGGCAACCTGGTCTTCCACTGCACGGCCGGCAAGGATCGCACCGGCTGGGCGACGGCCATTCTGCACACGATCCTCGATGTCCCACGGCAGACGATCCTCGCCGACTATCTGCTGACCAACGTCTACAGCGCGTCGGAGATCGCCGCTTATGTCGCACAGGCGCGCAAAAGCGGCGGGCAGGATGCGGCCGACATGATGGCCGCGTTGCAGAGCGCGCAAGCGACCTATCTGCAGGCGGCATTCGACCAGGTTGTCGCATCGTACGGCTCGATGACGTCGTACATCGATAACGGCCTGCAGCTGGACCAGACGACGCAGAATGCAATCCGGCGGAGCATGCTGGTCTGATCGGTCGTGCAGGCGGCGAAAGCGGTGGCGCGTCAGCCACTCCCGCCCGCCGCCTGCACCCCGGATCGGACATCGCCTTCATCCGGCATGTCACTCCGCGCCAGCCAACGCCGACGCCGGGTTTGTCGATCCGGCGCAACGCGCGCCGCCCGCCTCGACCGAAAAACCAAACGACCGTTTGATCTTTCCGCCCCGCCGCCGCGAATCCATTGTCCCGTCGCGCGCCGACCGGTCCTGCCCGGACGCCCGCTGTTTGGTTACGCCGCTCTAGCGCGCTATGCCACACTGCACGGCATCGACGTCCGCGCCGCGCAACGGCCGTGCGCCCTCGCCGATCACGACAAGACATGGAGACAGACGATGCGGAATGCGGTCCGGCGCGGCCATCGCACGCCTTTGGCATTTCTCGACTGGATGGCCAGCCCGCGACGCGCGGCCGCGTCGGTTTCACCGGGCACCTCTCGTGCGTTCGGCCTTGGCGCGCTTGCGCTCGCGCTGCTCTGCGCCGGCTGCGCGGAACCGGCCGCGCAGCGCGACGGCAACACGTCTGTCGCATCGACGAAGATTGAGCGCACCAAGGCCGAACGCCTCGCCCGCGAACAGCAGATCGCGCGCACGGTGCCGTCGCTCGCGTCGCTCAGCCTCACTCAGCCGCGCCCGTTCACGCTGCGCGACTCGGGCCAGAACGGTGCGATGACGTTCCTGCGCGACGTCGATTTCCGCATCGTCAACAACCTCGGCTTCTTCATCCATCAACTGTCCGCGACACTCGTGCCGACGCAGGCCGGCGCGCCGATCGTGTTCGACGATCCGACGAGTTTCGAGATCGACGTGCACGAAGGCACGGTCACGCTCGACAACGCGAAGCTGACCGCCCTCTTCAACACATACATCTTCGGTTACCGCAACGCGCCGCTACGCAAGCTCGCCGTGTCGGCAGGCGACGGCGTGATCCATCTGCAGGGCGAGATGCAGCGCGACGGCTGGGTGCCGTTCTCGCTGACCGGCACGCTCACGATCCGCGACGGCAGCCAGCTCGTATTCCACCCGACCGGCGTACTTGTGTCGGGCATCAACGCGCAGCCGGTGATGCGCGCGGCCAACGTGAAGATGGCCGATTTGCTGAAGGTCGAGACGCCGATCGCGCGGCTCGCCGGTGACGACCTCGTGATGTCGGTCGACAAGCTGATGCCGCCGCCGCGGCTGAAGATCAGGATCACCGCGCTGCGCGTGACGCCAGCCGGCCTCGACCTGACGCTCGACGACGGCTCGCACGCCGGCTTCGCGCTGCCCGCGAACGCGCCGCAACAGGCGATGTACATCCGCGGCGGCGACGTGAAGTTCATGCGCTCGATGCCGATGAATGCCGACATCCTGATCGGCCCCGTCGATCCGACCAAGCGTGACCAGCATTTCGTCTTCGACCTGTATCACTATCGCGACCAGGTATCGGCCGGCTATTTCAATTTCGACGAAAGCGGCGCGATGGCGATCCGGATGCCGTCGTACACGGGCCCCGCGAGCGGTGCCGCGCTCGGCAACGCGGCCGCTCGCCTGAACGACAGCTTCCTCGCCGCGCAGCAGGCCGCGTTGCACGACTCGCGCCAGCATTGGGAAGCGTTTGCACTCGCAGCCGGCACGGCGCAGCCCGGCATGCAGAAAGTTGCGATGCGGCGCTCGTCGGCCATCCCGTTCAACGAACGGCACGTGTCGAACCGCAACCCGACGATCCATCTGCACAATGTCGACTTCAACCTGTCCGGCGACATCGGCTTCCACGTCGAGGATCTCGACGTCCAGCTCGTCGCGAAACGGCCGGGCGAACCGGTCGACCTCGACGATCCCAATCAGTACGACATCCGCATCCTCGGCGGCACGGTCGTCGAATCGTGGAAGGCGATGTCGGCGCTCTTCAACAACTACCTGCTCGACTACTCGCCGCGCTCGCTGAACGACCTGCAGTTGAGCGCGGACGATCAGGACCTGCGCGTCCAGGGCGGCATCAAGCTCTGGAATCACGTGCCCGGCGTGTGGCTGCCGACCGACATGAAGGGCTCGCTTTCGGTGCTCGACGACCGGCACCTGGCGTTCCGGCCGTCGCAGGTATCGGTGGTCGGCATCCCGCAGGCGAAGCTGCTTCGCTCGCTCGGCATCGAGCTCGCGTCGTTGACGCCGCTGCAGCGCCGCGGCGCGGAACTGCGCGGCGACACGCTCGTGCTCGACCAGTACACCGTCTTTCCGCCGCCGGTGCTGAACGGCAAGCTCGGCCAGGCCACGGTCGAACGCGACGGACTGCGCCTCACGTTCCGGCGCGTTGCCGACGCACCCATGCCGAAGCGGCCGCAGATCGACGCGCCGAGCTACATGTGGATGGAAGGTGGCGACATGAAGATGTTCAACGTGCTGGAACTGAACGTGCGCGCGTTGATCCGGAACTCGGCCGAGGCAGGCCCGATGCGCTTCGACCTGTACAGCTACCGCAGCCAGGTCGCGCAAGGCTCGGTGCGGATGCTGCCGGACGGCACGCTGGTCGTCGACATGGGCAAGCCGAATCCGCTCGCATCGCGCTGATCCGGGCAGGCACGCGTGCATGAAAAAAGCCCGGTGGCGCTTCGCCAACCGGGCTTCGTGTCGATCCGAGCGTCGCGCTCAGTCGTGCTTCAGTCCGTCGATCACGTCGAGGAGCGCCTGCCGCAGCGCGATCACGTCGACGGTTGCCCCCGGCTTGCCCGATGCACGCGCATCGGCGGCCGGCACGTCGGGCTCGACCGGGGCGCCTGCAGCACGCTCGCCGGCCGGTGAATCGAGCCGGTTGCGCGCCCCGTTGATCGTGAACCCCTGTTCGTACAGCAACTCGCGAATCCGCCGGATCAGCAGCACTTCGTGATGCTGGTAGTACCGGCGATTGCCACGTCGCTTCACCGGTCGCAACTGCGTGAATTCCTGCTCCCAGTAACGCAGTACGTGCGGCTTGACCCCGCACAGCTCACTGACTTCACCGATCGTGAAGTAGCGCTTCGCGGGAATCGGAGGCAAGACGACTTTCTCAACCGTAGTGGTCATCGTCGGTTAACCGTCGGTAAAGGGTGCGCGGCGGCCGCGCGGAGACGTCAGCGCGCGGGCGTTACTCCGCGCCGTTTTCGACCAGCGCCTTCAGCTTCTGGCTCGCGTGGAAGGTTACCACCCGGCGAGCCGCGATCGGAATCGCCTCGCCCGTCTTCGGATTGCGGCCCGGACGCTGCGGCTTGTCGCGCAACTGGAAGTTGCCGAACCCCGACAGCTTGACGCTTTCACCGTTCTCGAGCGCGTCGCGGATCACTTCGAAAAACGCCTCGACCATGTCCTTCGCTTCACGCTTGTTCAGCCCGACGCTGTCGAACAGCAGCTCCGCCAGTTCCGCTTTCGTCAGCGTCGGCGTCTCGGTGGACGCCGGCGCCGAAGCGTCGCGGTTCATGGCACTGCGTTGCGCCGTCAGGAGGGCTTCGAATTCACTCGAGGTCATGTCGTTCATATCTGCCATACAGCGCGTTAAACCAAAACTCACGATGGGGAAGCGCCGCCCTCAAACGGACGGCCCCTCTCCTTAGCCGCGCAGGCGGGCACCAGCACGAGCCATCCGCTCGACCAGCGTCTGGATCGCCTGATCGACGACCTCGTCCTGTAGCGTGCCAGCCGCGTCCTGCAGCGTCACGCGGAAGGCAAGGCTCTTCTCGTGCGCGGCGAGACCACCGGAAGTATTTGATTTTGCACGAAATTCGTCGAAGAGTACAACCTTCTGAACGAATCGGCAGGCGTCTTCGGCCAGCGCCTTCTTCATTTCGTCGAAAAGCGCCTGAACCTCGACCGCCTGATCGACCACGACCGCGATATCGCGCCGCACCGGCGGGAATTTCGACACGTCGGTCGGGGCCGGCAGCGCACGTGCGATCAGCGCATCCGCGTCGATTTCGAACATCACCGGCGCGTGCGGCAGCTCGTACTTCTGCATCAGGCGCGGATGGAGCTCGCCGATCCAGCCGACCGCGCGGCCATCGACCTCGATGCGCGCGCTGCGCCCCGGATGGAGGGCCGGATGCTCGGCCTTCACGAAGCGCGCGGCGGCCGGCGCGAGCAGCGCCTCGAGATCGCCCTTCACGTCGAAGAAATCGACTGCGCGGGTCGCGACGCCCCACTGCTCGTCGACCGCCGGGCCGTATGCGAGCGCGCCGACACGCTTCGGCTGCGTATAGCCTTCGACGGTCAGTTCTCCGGCCTTCACCGACGGATCGGCGAGGAACACGCGGCCCGTCTCGAACACGCGAACGCGATCCGCGCGGCGGTTCAGGTTGTGGCGCAGTACCGAGATCAGGCTGCCGAACAGCGTCGTACGCATCACCGACAGCTGGCTCGCGATCGGGTTCAGCAGGCGGATCGGGTTGTCGTTGCCGGCGAAGTCGTGCTCCCACTCCGCATCGACGAAGCTGAAGTTGACCGTTTCGGCGTAGTCGCGCGCCGCGAGCGCGTGGCGGATATCGTGGATCGAACGCCGCGTCTCGTTGGTCGCGCGCATCTCGCTGGTCGCGACCGGCGGGCGCGCCGGAATCTTCTCGAAGCCATAAATGCGCGCCACTTCCTCGATCAGGTCTTCCTCGATCTCGATGTCGAAGCGATGCGACGGCGGCGTGACCAGGAATGCGTCGTCGTCACGCTCGAATGGCAGGCGCAGGCGCGTGAAGATGTTGGCGATCTCGTCGGCGTCGATCTTCACGCCGATGATGCGGTTCGCGCGCGACACGCGCATCTTCACCGGCGCGCGCTGCGGCAGGTTCACTACCTGGTCGTCGACCGGGCCGGCCTTGCCGCCGCAGATCTCGAGAATCAGCTGCGTGATGCGCTCGACGTGTTCGACGGTCGTCGCATAATCGACGCCGCGCTCGAAGCGATGGGCCGCATCGGTCGAGAAGTTGTACTTGCGCGCGCGGCCACGGATGCTGTCCGGCCACCAGAACGCGGCCTCCAGGTAAATGTTGGTCGTGTCGAGGGTGACGGCCGTGCTGTCGCCGCCCATGATGCCCGCGAGGCTTTCGACCTGACGGTCGTCCGCAATCACGCCGACCGTTTCGTCGAGCTCGACCGTGTTGCCGTTCAGCAGCTTCAGCGACTCGCCGCGCTTGCCCCAGCGCACCTCGATACCGCCGTGGATCTTGTCCAAATCGAACACGTGCGACGGGCGGCCGAGCTCGAACATCACGTAGTTCGAGATGTCGACGAGCGCCGACACGCTGCGCTGGCCCGAACGCTCGAGGCGCTCGACCATCCATTGCGGGGTCTTCGCATGTGCGTTCACGCCGCGGATCACGCGACCCGAGAAGCGGCCGCACAGATCGGGGGCGGCGATGCGCACGGGCAGCGTTTCGTCGAGCTCGACGCGCACCGGACGGATGTCGACCGGCGTCAGCGGCGCGCCGGTGATCGCGGCCGTCTCGCGCGAGATGCCGAACACCGACAGGCAGTCGGCCTTGTTCGGCGTCAGCTTGATTTCGAAGATCGTGTCGTCGAGATTGAGCGTATCGCGGATGTCCTGGCCGACCGGCGTGTCTTCCGGCAGGATCAGCAGGCCGCTGTGGTCCTCGGACAGCTTCAGCTCACGCGCCGAGCACAGCATCCCCTGGCTCTCCACGCCGCGCAGCTTCGACAGCTTGATCGCGAACGGCTTGCCGCCCTCTTCCGCCGGCGGCAATTCCGCGCCGACTAGCGCGACCGGCACCTTGATGCCGGGCGCCACGTTCGGTGCGCCGCACACGATATTCAGCGTCGCGCCGGTGCCGGCGTCGACCTGGCAGACATTGAGCTTGTCCGCATCCGGATGCTTGACGACTTCGAGCACGCGGCCGACGACGATCTTCGACGTCGGCGGCGCAGCCTTGCTCAGCGATTCGACTTCGAGCCCCGCCATCGTCAGCGCGTGCGACAGTTCGTCGGTCGTCAGCTGCGGGTCGACAAAGGTTCTCAACCAGGATTCAGGGAATTGCATGGATGTCTACGTTCGAAACAGGTTAGATCGGCGCCCGGCCCCCGTCGGAAACGTCCGGCGGGCATGCGCGGGCACGTGTCGGCGCGGCGCGTGCGTTATGCGAACTGGCGCAGGAAACGCAGGTCGTTCTCGAAGAACAGCCGGAGATCCTGCACGCCGTAGCGCAGCATCGTCAGGCGCTCGAGGCCGCTGCCGAACGCAAAGCCGATGTAGCGCTCGGGATCGAGGCCCATGTTGCGGATCACGGTCGGATGCACCTGCCCCGAGCCCGAGATCTCGAGCCATTTGCCGGCGTTCTTGCCGTGCTCGAACATCATGTCGATCTCGGCCGACGGTTCCGTGAACGGGAAATACGACGGACGGAAGCGCACGAGGATGTCGTCGCGCTCGAAGAATTTCTTCAGGAAGTCGGTATAGACGCCCTTGAGGTCGGCGAAGCTGATGTTTTCGTCGATCCACAGCCCCTCGACCTGATTGAACATCGGCGAGTGGGTCGCATCGCTGTCGACGCGATACGTACGGCCCGGTGCGATCACCTTGATCGGCGGGCGGTTCATGCGCGCGTAACGCACCTGCATCGGGCTCGTGTGCGTGCGCAGCAGCAGCTGGCGGCCGTCGGCGTCCTTGCCTTCGACGTAGAAGGTGTCCTGCATCGAACGCGCCGGATGGTTCTCCGGGCTGTTCAACGACGTGAAGTTGTACCAGTCGGTCTCGATTTCGGGACCGTCGGCTACGTCGAAGCCGATCGAGCGGAAAATCTGTTCGACGCGCTCCCACGTGCGCATCACGGGGTGCAGGCTGCCTGCACCGGCGCCGCGACCCGGCAGCGTGACGTCGATCGCCTCGGCGGCAAGGCGCTGGTTCAGCAGCGCATCGGCGAGCGCCTGGCGGCGTGCGGTCAGCGCGGCTTCCACCTGCTGCTTCACGACGTTGATGCGTGCGCCTTCGGTCTTACGTGCTTCGGGATCGAGCTTGCCGAGGCCCTTGAGCAACTCGGTCAGCGCACCCGACTTGCCGAGAAATCGTGCTTTCTCGTTTTCGAGCGTGGTGATGTCGGCAGCCTGTTCAAAGGACTGCTGCGCGTCGGCGACAATCTGGTCCAGATCCATAGATCCCATCATTTCCAACGTCATTCGGTCTTGGCGAGCGAAACTGCCCGCCAAACAAAAAAGGGGCTCGGAAGAGCCCCGTTTTCGCTGCAGCGGCCGAAACTACCGGAACATCGCTGCAACTAACCACGCAGTGCTAATTTCGCAATTAGGCTGCAACGGCGGCTTTCACCTGCTTGACGATCGCAGCAAAAGCAGCCTTGTCGAACACCGCCATGTCGGCCAGGACCTTACGGTCGAGTTCGATCGACGCCTTCTTCAGGCCGTTGATGAACACGCTGTAGGTCATGTCGTGCTGGCGAACTGCCGCGTTGATACGCGTGATCCACAGTGCGCGGAACACACGCTTCTTGTTGCGGCGATCGCGGTACGCGTACTGACCAGCGCGCATCACCGCCTGCTTGGCGATGCGGTAGACGTTATTGCGACGGCCGCGATAACCCTTGGCCAGGTTGATGATCTTCTTGTGGCGGGCCCGTGCGGTTACCCCACGTTTGACTCGAGGCATGTTTCTCTCCTTGGAGTATCAGTTGAGGGGTTACGCGAACGGCAGCATTGCGCGGACGGAGTTCAGATCGGAATCATGAACTGCCGTTGCGCCGCGCAGGTGACGCTTGTTCTTCGTGGTTTTCTTGGTCAGGATGTGACGCTTGAAGGCTTGACCGCGCTTGACGGTACCGCCCGGACGCACCACGAAGCGCTTTGCAGCACTCTTCTTGGTCTTCATCTTAGGCATGACGAACAACTCCAGTTTATTTGATGGCGATGGGTGTGCGGTTGGCTTGCGCCCTTGACCCGCCCTTCGAAACCCAGTCCACTTGTGTACGGCGAACCACTTGCGCAGCCGCCGTCATTGTTGGCGCGCCGCCCTGACCGGGCAACGCACCGAACCACTTTCGAACCTGCGCGGCATGCGCGCGGGCCCGTTACTTCTTTTTCTTCGGCGAGAGCACCATGATCATCTGGCGCCCTTCCATCTTCGGCATCTGCTCGACCTGGCCGACTTCCTCGAGATCCGTGCGCAGACGCTCAAGCATCCGCATGCCGATCTCCTGGTGAGCCATTTCACGGCCGCGGAAACGCAACGTGATCTTCGTCTTGTCGCCCTCTTCGAGGAAGCGCACGAGATTGCGAAGCTTGACGTTGTAGTCACCGTCATCGGTACCCGGGCGGAATTTGACTTCCTTCACCTGGATGACCTTCTGCTTCAGCTTGGCTTCGTGCTGCTTCTTGGACTCCTGATACTTGAACTTGCCGTAGTCCATCAGACGGCAGACCGGCGGAACCGCTTGCGGCGCGATTTCCACCAGATCAACATCCAGCTCTTCCGATTTACGGAAAGCATCAGCGAGTTTTACGATACCGAGCGGTTCGTTCTCGATCCCGACCAGACGCACTTCCGGCGCAGTGATTTCACCGTTGATGCGATGCGACGACTTATCAGTAGCGATGTTACGTTTCCTCTAAAAATTAAAAAAACGAGCCGCGCTGCCAGGGCGGTTACTTGAACGAGCGCAGGTCTTCCTGCAGACGCTCAACGAAGGCTTCGATCGGCATAACGCCAAGATCGACGCCGCCACGGGCACGCACGGCTACCGTTTGCGCATCACGCTCCTTATCGCCCACGACGAGGAGATAAGGCACCTTTTCCAGCGTGTGCTCGCGTATTTTATAGCTAATCTTCTCATTGCGCAAATCGGCCGCCACTCTAACCCCTTGTTTTTGCAACGTTTGGGCCAGAGATTGTGCGTATTCCGCCTGACTTTCGGCGATATTGAGCACAATTGCCTGGAACGGCGCGAGCCAGACCGGCATTGCACCAGCGTGGTGCTCGATCAGAATGCCGAGGAATCGCTCCATCGAACCGACGATCGCACGGTGCAGCATCACGGGCCGGCGGCGGCTGTTGTCTTCCGCGACGTACTCGGCACCGAGGCGTTCCGGCAGCATCATGTCGAGCTGCAGCGTGCCGCATTGCCACGAACGGCCGAGCGCATCCTTGATGTGGTACTCGATCTTCGGTCCATAGAACGCACCTTCGCCCGGCAGCTCTTCCCACGACAGGCCGCAGGCCGTCAGCGCTTCGCGCAGCCCCTGCTCGGCACGGTCCCACGTTTCGTCGGAACCCATGCGCTGCTCGGGACGCAGCGACAGCTTGATGTCGATGTGCTCGAAGCCGAAATCGCCGTACACGCTCATCGCGAGCTTGTTGAACGCGATCGACTCCGCAATGATCTGATCTTCCGTACAGAAGATGTGCGCATCGTCCTGCACGAAGCCGCGCACGCGCATCAGGCCATGCAGCGCGCCCGATGCCTCGTTGCGATGGCACGAACCGAATTCCGCGTAGCGCAGCGGCAGGTCGCGGTACGAGCGCAGGCCGTGCTTGAACACCTGAACGTGCCCCGGACAGTTCATCGGCTTGATCGCGTAGTCGCGCTTCTCCGACTCCGTCGTGAACATGTTCTCGCGGTAGTTCTGCCAGTGGCCCGACGCCTCCCACAGCGAACGGTCCATGATCATCGGGGTCTTGATCTCCTGGTAGCCGGCTTCATTCACGCGGCGGCGCATGTACTGCTCGACCTGCTGCCACAACGCCCAGCCCTTCGGATGCCAGAACACCATGCCCGGCGATTCTTCCTGCATGTGGAACAGGTCGAGCTGCTTGCCGAGCTTGCGGTGGTCGCGCTTTTCCGCTTCCTCGAGCATGTGCAGGTACTGATCCTGATCTTCCTTCTTCGTCCAGGCCGTACCGTAGATGCGCTGCAACTGCTCGTTCTTCGAGTCGCCGCGCCAGTACGCGCCCGCGACCTTCATCAGCTTGAAGACCTTCAGCTTGCCGGTCGACGGCACGTGCGGGCCGCGGCAGAGGTCCGTGAAGCCGCCGTGCGAGTACAGTTTGATTTCGTCGCTTTGCGGAATCGATTCGATGATTTCGGCCTTGTACTTCTCGCCGAGGCTGCGGAAATAGCCAGCCGCCTCGTCGCGCGACACGACGCGGCGCGTCACCGGCTCGTCCTTCTTCGCGAGTTCCTGCATGCGCTTTTCGATCTTTTCCAGATCTTCGGGCGTAAACGGGCGGTTATACGAGAAGTCGTAGTAGAAGCCGTTGTCGATCACCGGACCGATCGTCACCTGCGCATCCGGATACAGATCCTTCACCGCGTAGGCAAGCAAGTGCGCGGTCGAGTGACGGATGATGTCGAGACCGTCGGCATCCTTGTCCGTGACGATTGCGAGCGACGCATCGCGATCGATGACCGTGGACGTATCGACCAGCTCGCCGTCGAGCTTGCCACCAAGCGCAGCCTTCGCAAGGCCGGGACCGATCGAGGCCGCAACCTCGGCAACTGTCACCGGATGCTCGTATTGTCGAACTGAGCCGTCAGGCAAGCGTATCGAAACCATAGCAATCTCCGTGATGCCGACAGTGGGCGGCAGACCAAGCACGCGATATCAAAGTCACGCGCGAAAATTTCGCGACAAAAAAAATGCGGCCCCGCTTTCGAGGGGCCGCATTCGATACTTCACTCAAACTGAAAGGGCGAAAGGGTTCCTCGACTAGCGTCGCTCCGAAAAGGTTTCGGTCAACGTTCGCGGTGTCATAACCGTATTCGCCTTGTTCGCGTTGAGTTATTTACTGCATCGAACACCCGGAAACCGGGCATTCTCAATTCGTTGGTAGGCTCGATTGGACTCGAACCAACGACCCCCACCATGTCAAGGTGGTGCTCTAACCAGCTGAGCTACGAGCCTAGAGAAGCTAAAATTATATGGGGCTATCGTTCACTTGGCAAGCGTTTTTATGCGGTCGCAGCAAAATGATCGCGCTCCAACCCCATTTATAGGGACGTCACGTCTTGCGCCCCGCCCGCACGACACCCGGCACCTCGCCGAGCAGCGTGCACGCGCGCTGCACCTGCGCGGAATTCGACACCTCGACCGTGAACTGCATGAATGCCGCATTCCGGCGACTCTGCGTCTTCACGCCCACCACGTTCATCTTCTCGCGTGCGAACACTTCGGAGATGTCGCGCAGCAAGCCTTGCCGGTCGCTCGCCTCGATCATCAGATCGACCGGATAGACGGACACGCCACGGCCGCCCAGCACGTCGGCCGACCAGGTCGTCTGCAACACGCGCTCCGGCGCCCGTTCGGCCATGCGCCGGAACGTCGGGCAGTCGCTGCGGTGAATCGACATCCCCTTGCCGCGCGTCACGAAGCCGCTGATCGGGTCCGGCGGCGCCGGACGGCAGCAGCGCGCAAGCTGGGTCAGCAGCGCATCGACGCCGACCACCAGCACGCCGGTCGACGCGCCATGCGCGACACTCGCCCCACTGCTGCGTTTCTCGAAATCGGCGGGCGCCTCGGGTGCATGCTCGGGCGGCGGCGCATCGGACAGCGCATGCTCGACGTTGCGCAGGCTGAATTCTTCCTTGCCGACGACCGAGAACAGCTCCTCGGGCGACTTGAAGCCGAGCTTCGCGGCGAGGTTGTCGAGATTGACCGACGTCTTGCCCTCGCGCTGCAGCGTCTTTTCGACGAGCGCGCGACCATGCGCGATGTTCTCTTCCTGCTCGATCGAGTTGAACCACGCACGCACCTTCTGCCGCGCACGCGGACTCTTCAGGTAGCCGAGCTGCAGGTTCAGCCAGTCGCGCGACGGCCCACCCTCCTTCACCGCGACGATCTCGACCGTCTGGCCGTTCGCGAGCGCCGTGTTCAGCGGCACCATCACACCGTCGACGCGCGCGCCGCGGCAGCGATGGCCGAGCTCGCTGTGCAGGTGGTACGCGAAATCGACCGGCGTCGCGCCCTGCGGCAACGCAATCACCCGCGCCTGCGGCGTCAGCACGTAAATGTGGTCGTCGTCGAGCGACGTCTCGCGCAGTTGGGCCCACGCCTGGTCGCCGGATACTTCCGTGCCGTCCTCAACGTCGTCCTTCCACGCGAGCAGCTGGCGCAGCCACGCGATCTTCTCGTCGTACTTGTCGCTCGCCGAGAACTGGCCGCCATAGCCGCGCGCGCCGGCCTCCTTGTAGCGCCAGTGCGCGGCGACACCGTACTCCGCGAAACGGTGCATTTCCTGCGTGCGGATCTGCACTTCGAACGCGCGGCCGTCGTCACCGATCACGACCGTATGCAGCGACTTGTAGCCGTTCGGCTTCGGACGCGAGATGTAATCGTCGAATTCCTTCGGCACCGGCTGCCACAGGTGATGCACGATGCCGAGCACCGCGTAGCAATCCTTGATGTCCGGCACGATCACGCGGAACGCGCGCACATCGTACAGCTCGGAGAAATCGAGCTCCTTGCCGCGCATCTTGCGCCAGATGCTGTAGATGTGCTTCGGCCGCCCGCTCACGTCGGCCGGGATGTGCGCTTCCGCCAGCTCGTGCTGCAGCCGCTCGATCGCCTGCGCGACGTACGCCTCGCGTTCGATGCGCTTTTCATCGAGCAGCTTGGCGATGCGCTTGTACGTGACCGGATCCTCGAAGCGGAACGCGAGGTCCTCGAGCTCCCACTTCAGTTGCCAGATACCGAGACGGTTCGCGAGCGGCGCATAGATCTCGAGCGTCTCGCGCGCGACGTCGGGCGGCGGATCGATCTTCGCCGCCGCGTAGTAGCGCAGCGACTGCAACCGCGACGCCAGCCGGATCAGCACCACGCGGATGTCCTGCGCGAACGCAAGCAGCATCTTGCGCAACGCCTCGATCTGCGTGCGCCGCTCTTGGGCGGCGTCGCGCCCGGCGTCCGGCATTGCGTTCTGCGCGGCGCGCAGGCTCACGGTGCCGAGCCGCAGCAGCTTGCGCACGTCGGATACGAGCCGCGCGACCTCTTCGCCGAATCGTTCGGTCAGCTCCCGCTCGGGATCGCTCAGGTGCGGCGTCAGCACGAACAGCGCGGCCGCCTGCATCGCGTGCGGATCGACGTTCAGCGTGCGCATGATCGACGCCGTGCCCGCCGAGTGATCGGCCAGCAGCTCGCCCGACGACAGGCGTGCGTCACCGGCACGCTCGCGCACGAACGCGAGCACGTCGTCGAACGACGGTGCTGCGACTGAAGAAGCGGAAACGGACTCGGTCATCGCACGGCCTGGCGCATTGCTGTCATCGGAACGCTTCGCTCAGCTCCGTTGCGCGGCGACGACGACGATCTCGACGAGCAGCGCCGGATCCGCGAGCTTCGCCTCGACGGTCGCGCGCGGCGGCGTATTGCCCTGCGCGACCCACGCGTCCCACTCCGCGTTCATGCCCTCGAAGTTCGCGAGATCCGAAATGTAGATCTGCACCGACAGCAGATGTGCCTTGTCGCTGTTCGCTTCGGCGAGCAGGCGGTCGATGTGGCCGAGCACTTCGCGCGTCTGGCCCTTGATGTCCTGGGTGGTGTCTTCGGCGATCTGGCCGGCCAGATACACGGTACCGTTGTGGATCGCGGTTTCGGAGAGACGCGCTCCGACGTGGTGACGAATGACTGCCATGGAATGTTCCGGTCGTATGAGTGGGTGAGAATCGGCGACGACGCGGCCCGCGTGCCGCCGAACCGCATATTATGACGCGTTTATGCGTCGCTTTCGACGAAAAACCGGCGGGCAAGCGCAATCTGGTCATCGCCGATGAACGCTGGCGCATGGCCCGCGCCCTGGATCTCGGCCTGCGTCACGTGCCGGCCGCGACGCACCATCTCCGCCAACGTGTCGCGCGACAGCAGGTCGGAACGCTCGCCGCGCACGACGAGCAGCGACGCGTCGGTGGTCTCGATCGCGCGCCACAGCGCGGCCTCGCCGAGCGCAGCCAGCTCGGGCGTCGTCGCCTTGAACGGCTCGGCGATGCGCGGATCGTAGCGCATCGTCCACCCCCCGTCGGGCAGCTCGCGCAGCAACGGCCCGTTGATCTCGCGCCATTCGTCGTCGGTCAACGCGCCAAACGGCAGCGATAGCGACGTCAGATAGTCGATGCCCTCCTGTTCGGTCGCGAAACGCGGCTGCACGCCGAGGTATTCGCCGATGCGCGTCAGCGAATCGGGCTCGATGCGCGGGCCGACGTCGTTGACGATCATCCGGCGCAGCGGCGAACCGGGAAGCCCCGCGAGCGCCATGCCGATCAGGCCGCCCATCGACGTGCCGAACCAGTCGACCGACTCGACGTCGAGCCGCGCGATCAGCGTGACCATGTCGGCCACATATTGTGGAATCGCATAAAGTCGCGGATCGGCGAGCCAGTCGGAGCGTCCGCGCCCGACGACGTCGGGGCAGACGACGCGATACGTATCGGACAACGCGGCGGCAAGCCGGTCGAAGTCGCGCCCCGAACGGGTCAGGCCGTGCACGCAGACCAGCACGCGAGGATTGGCGGGGTCGCCCCATTCGGTATAGGCGACGTGGTGAAGGCCGGCGGCGCTCGCACACTGCACACGTCGCTGACGGGGAACCGGAGGATTCGCTGAGGTTGTTGGCATCGTTGGCATCCTGTCGAACGGGGGCGGTGCGGCGGGCAACACTCGCGCCGCCCGATGCGAACGATTGTAAACCGCTTCGCAACGACGGGCCGTGACGCGGCCGCGGTCATCCGACGCATCTTCCCGACCGCTCACGCACTGCGGCGCCACGTCTCGCGCAACTGGTCGCGCAGGAAATCGACGAACGCCCGCACGCGCAGCGGCACGTGACGGCCGCCGGGATAGACGGCATGGAGCGGTGCCGCAGGCGCCGCGAATGTCGGCAACACACGCACGAGCCGGCCGGCCTCGAGATCGGCACCGACGTCCCAGATCGACTTCAGCGCAATGCCCGCGCCCTCCAATGCCAACGTACGAGCCGCACCGCCGTCGTTCGTCAGCAGCGCGGCCGTCACTTCGACCGTCACTGCGCCCTGTGCACCGTCGAACCGCCACTCCGTACGAGGCTGGTCGCCCATCACGATGCATCGATGTGCACGAAGTTCGGCCGGATGAGCCGGCAGCCCGTGCACGGCGAGATAGCTCGACGACGCGCAAAGCACGCGATGATTCGGCGCCAGTTCGCGCGCGATCATCGTCGAATCGGCAAGGCTGCCGATCCGCACGGCAACGTCGATGTCCTGCGCGAGCAGATCGACGATTGTGTCGGTCAGCATCAGTTGCACGATCAGCTCCGGATGTTGCCGCTGAAACGCCGCGACGAGCGGCGCGATCCGCAGCCGGCCGAGCTCGCCGGGCGCCGTCAGGCGCAGCACGCCGCTGACCGTGCCGCGACGGTCGCTCATCAGCGTTTCGGCGCGATCGACCTCGGCCAGGATGCGCAGCACCTGCGCATGGAACTGCGCCCCGTCGTCGGTCAGCGTCTGCTGCCGCGTCGTCCGGTGCAGCAGACGCACGCCCAGTTGCGACTCGAGATGCGCGAGCCGCTTGCTGACGACGGACAGCGACAAGTCAAGCTCGCGCGCCGCTGCGGACAGGCTGCCGGCCGACACGATTCTCGCGAACGTATCGAGCGCCGGGAGATCGTCGATCAGCATCGCGGCACCTGCCCTGCGTCGACCTTTCCTTTTTTCGAATAATCCATTCGCCTTTTCCCCGTATTTCAGCTCGAAACGGAAACCTACCATACCTGTACCGCGTCGCCCCACGACGCCATCCAGAGGACACCCGAAACCATGCCGATCCCCTTTCCTTCGATCGCACGCCCGATCAGCCGCGTCATCGCTGCAGCGGCCTGCGTCGTTGCGCTGTCGCCTGCGGTATCCCGCGCCGCCGACCTTCTCGATGCGCACAGCCTGACGGTCGCGGCCGACGTGCCGGCTACGCAGGCACGTGCGCAAATCCTCGCCGCGCGTCGCTACGGCACCTTCTGGAATACCGGTGATGCCGCCCTCGCCCGCGCCGCACTCGCGGCCGATTTCGTCGACCGAACGTTGCCGGCCGGTCGTGAGCAAGGTGTAGCGGGACCACTCGCGGCGTCCAGCACGATGCGTACGGCCATCCCGGACCTGCACTGCGACATCGAACAGATGATCGTGGCGGGCGACCGTGTCGTCGTGCACCTGCACTTTCGCGGACATTTCACCGGCACGTTCAATGGAACGACCGGAAACGGACAGGCGATCGACTTCATCGCGACCGATATCTACCGGATCGACCATGGCCGGATAGCGGAAAACTGGCACATCGAGGACAACCTGACGCTGATGCGTCAGCTCGGGCTCGTCGGCTGACGGAGGAAACGATGACTCACCGCAATCACGGTTCGACAACGCATCCGGCTCGCCGCACGTTTCTTGCACAAGCGGGCGCCGGGCTGGCAGCCGGCATCGCGATGGCCGCGGGCGCCTCCGGGTCGGCAACGGCCGCCCCGACACCGGGCCCGGCATCGGCAGGTACCGGCGGGTTCTGGCAGGACGACACGCGCCTCGTCATCTCGATCTCGATGCAGTTCGAGGCCGGCGGACAACCGCCGAAGGGCGCGGATAGCCCGTTCCCGTCCGTCGAATTCCCGTCATCGGTGCCGGTCGATCTGGCGTCGGCCACGTGGTTCGCATATGGCTACCGCGAAGGCATTCCGCGCCTTCTCGACCTGTGGGACCGGCATGGCGTGAAAGTCACGTCGCACATGATCGGAGAGGCCGCGCGCCGGCATCCCGAACTGGCACGCGAGATCGTGTCGCGCGGCCACGAAGCGGCCGCGCACGGCCCGACCTGGCGATCGCAGTTCGCGATGAATCGCGACGACGAGCGCCGCTTCCTCACCGAAGCCCGCGACATGGTCGAAGCAGTGACGGGCAGGCGCCCGATCGGCTACAACTGCAACTGGCTGCGGCGCGGACCGAACACGCTGCCGCTGCTGCAGGAACTCGGCTACCTGTATCACATCGACGACGTCAGCCGCGACGAGCCCTTCATCGAAACCGTCGACGGTCGCGATTTCGCGGTCGTTCCGTACACGTTGCGCAACAACGACATCCTGCTGATCGAAGGCCGCAACTATTCGCCGACGATGTTCCTCGATCAGATCAAGCTCGATTTCGACCAGTTGTACGCGGAAGCCGGACAGCGGCGGCGATTGATGTCGATCAGCGCGCACGACCGGATCAGCGGCACGCCGCAGATGGTCCGTGCGTGGGACGCATTCCTGCACTACGCTCGATCGCATCCGGGCGTTGCCTTCATGCGCAAGGACGACATTGCCCGCTTTGCCCTGCACAGCCCGTCGACGTTGCGCGAAGCCGAAACGATCTGACCGGATTGCGCTCACCTCATCACCTCGGAAGGACCACCATGAACGATTCACTCCACGGAAAGAAGATACTCGTCGTCGGCGGCAGTTCCGGCATCGGTGCCGCCGCCGCGAAAGCATTCGCACAACATGGCGCTGTCGTGACGATTGCATCGCGCGACCCGGCCCGGTTCAATGCAGATGTCGCGCCGGGCGCGCAAGTCCGCGCCGAAGTGCTCGACATCACCGATACGGCGGCCGTCGATGCGTTCTGCGCGCGCGCCGGCCAGTTCGACCACGTCGTGATTTCGGCCGCGAAGACGGCGACGGGCCCGGTCCGCGCGCTGCCGCTTGCCGACGCGCAAGCCGCGATGGACAGCAAATTCTGGGGCGCATACCGCGTCGCACGCTCGATCGATATCGCGCCCGGCGGCTCGCTGACGTTCGTGTCGGGTTACCTCAGCGTACGGCCGAACGCATCGTCGGTCCTGCAGGGCGCGATCAACGCGGCGCTCGAGGCGCTCGCCCGTGGCCTTGCACTCGAGCTGGCACCCGTTCGAGTGAATGCCGTGTCACCCGGCCTGATCGCGACGCCATTGTGGGACAAGCTCGCGCCCGATGCGCGCGACGCGATGTACGCGGGCGCCGCGCAGCGCCTTCCGGCACGCCGCGTGGGCCAGCCGGAGGACGTCGCGAATGCGATCGTGTATCTGGCGACAACGCCTTATGCGACCGGCTCGACGGTGCTGATCGACGGCGGTGGTGCAATCGCGTAGCGTATGCGGCCATGACAAAACGCCCCGCGTTCCATCGCGGAACGCGGGGCGTCGAGAGTCGCGCCGGTAAACCAGCGCTTACGCGACCGCGCTCACATCGAGCGGCGCGCCCGTCTTCGTCTGGATCTCTTCCACGCTCACGCCGTCGGCGAGCTCGAGCACCTTCAGGCCATTCGGCGTCACTTCGATCACACCGAGATCGGTGATGATCAGGTCGACCACGCCGACGCCCGTCAGCGGCAGATTGCATTCGTCGAGGATCTTGTGCTGGTCGCCCTTCGCGACGTGCTCCATCAGCACGACGACGCGCTTCACACCCGCGACGAGGTCCATCGCGCCGCCCATCCCCTTGATCATCTTGCCCGGGATCATCCAGTTCGCGAGGTCGCCCGTCTTGCTGACCTGCATTGCGCCGAGGATCGCGAGGTTGATGTGGCCGCCGCGGATCATCGCGAACGAATCCGCCGACGAGAAGATCGACGAACCCGGCAGCGTCGTGACGGTCTGCTTGCCGGCGTTGATCAGGTCGGCGTCGACTTCGTCCTCGGTCGGCGACGGGCCGATGCCGAGCAGGCCGTTTTCCGACTGCAGCCACACCTCGACGCCCGCCGGCACGTGGTTCGCGACGAGCGTCGGCAGACCGATGCCCAGGTTCACATAGAAGCCGTCCTGCAGTTCCTTCGCCGCGCGCGCGGCCATCTGGTCACGATTCCAGGCCATGTCAGTCTCCTTTCGCGCGTACGACGCGTTGTTCGATGCGTTTTTCGGGCGTCGCGTTCAACACGATGCGCTGCACGAAGATCCCCGGCGTATGGATCTGATCCGGATCGAGCGTGCCGTTCTCGACGATCTCCTCGACTTCCGCCACGGTGATCTTGCCCGCCATCGCGCACATCGGGTTGAAGTTGCGCGCGGTGCGGCGATAGATCAGGTTGCCGGATTTGTCGGCCTTCCACGCCTTCACAAGCGCGACGTCGGCCGTCAGCGACGGCTCGAGCACGTAATGACGATCGCCGAATTGGCGCGTTTCCTTGCCTTCCGCGATCACGGTGCCGTAGCCGGTGTTCGTGAAAAACGCGGGGATGCCGGCGCCGCCCGCGCGCAGCTTCTCGGCGAGCGTGCCCTGCGGCGTGAATTCGAGCTCGAGTTCGCCGGCCAGGTACTGGCGCTCGAACTCCTTGTTCTCGCCGACGTACGACGAGATCATCTTCTTGATCTGGCGCGTTTCCAGCAGCAGGCCGAGACCGAAGCCGTCGACGCCCGCGTTGTTGCTGATGCAGGTGATGCCCTTGACGGCGGAGTCGCGCAGCGCCGCGATCAGCGCCTCGGGAATCCCGCACAGGCCGAAGCCGCCCACCGCGAAGGTCTGTCCGTCGCGGACGATCCCTTCCAGCGCGGCAGCCGCGCTTGGATAGACTTTGTTCATCTGTATGTCCCTTCCTCTATGGAAACCAGCAAAACCGGTTCACGCGCCCACTGGGCCGCAAGCCCGCCGCATCATTCTATGCATGCACGGCGATACCTGCGTCGAAGCGCGCTGTTTTTATATCGCGACAAGGCGCCGCGAGATGCCTGAAAGGGTACGATGCGGCGCGGATGCGGCACAATACGCAAAAATACATAAGCGTTTGCCTCCGCTTGCCTGCGCCATGCCCGCTCTCGATTACCAGACTGCCTTTCACCTCGCGCCGCTCGGCCTCGTGATGTCGCGCGACCGCGTGATCGAGGACTGCAACGACGCGCTCGCGTCGATCTTCCGCTGTGCGCGGGCCGACCTGATCGGAAAGTCGTACGAAGTGCTCTATCCGTCGCCGGACGAATTCCAGCGCATCGGCGAGCGCATCTCGCGCGTGATGATCGCGAACGGCACCTACGCCGATGACAGAATCATGAAACGAGCCGACGGCGAGCTGTTCTGGTGCCACGTGACGGGCCGCGCGCTCGACCGCACCGCACCGCTCGCAGCCGGCGTCTGGACGTTCGAGGACCTGAGCGCGACGCGCCGCGTCGCCGTCGAGCTGACGCCGCGCGAGCGCGAGATCGCCGCGCAGCTCGCGACCGGCAAGACCAGCAAGCAGATCGGGCGCGTGCTCGACATCAGTTCGCGCACGGTCGACATCTATCGGGCGCGGCTGATGCGCAAGTACGGCACCAACAATACGCCGGAACTGCTGCAGCGCCTGCTCGGCCAGTAAAAGCCCCCCCCGGAATGGCAATCGGCCGCGTGAAGCGGCCGATTCCGGAGATTTTCAACGGGAAATGGCGACACACCGGCGCCCGAGCGCCGGCTTCGGTGCCGCCGCGCTCAGCCGACCTTCGCCGCGAGCGCGCGCTCGATCGTGTCGCGCAGCAGTTGCGGCAGCGGCACCGACTTGCCGAGCGCATAGTCGACCCATACGCAGCGCGCGTTGCCGCGCGCATAGACGTGCTCCGGATCGTCCGCGCGCGTCAGCTCGAAACCAGTGTCGAAGCTGCTGCGGCCGGGCTTCGCGGCCGACATCCTCGCGATCACGTCGCCCGGATAGTGAAGTTGCTTCAGGAACTCCATCGACGCCGTGACGATCACGGGCCCCTGCCCCTCACCGTTGCCGCCCGCGATGCCGAGTTGCTCGAACCACGAGATCCGGGCCTGTTCCATGTAGCGGAAATAGACCGTGTTGTTCACGTGGCCGAATGCATCCATGTCGCCCCAGCGGATCGGCATCGACATTTCAAATACGGGGGAATATTCGCTCATTGCAGTCTTCTTTGTTGCTGAATGTCATCCACTCAGGCGAGGCCGAAGCCGTCGTCGGCGGAGATAATCGAGCCGTTGATGAACTGCGACTCGTCGGCCGCGAGCAGCAACAACAGCCCGTCGAGATCCTGCGGCTTGCCGACGCGCCGGCGCGGCAGCATCGACTGCAGCTTCTGGCCCTGCTCGGTTTCCCACAGGTAATGATTGATTTCGGTATCGATATAGCCCGGACAGATCGCGTTGACGTTGATTCCGTGGCGGCCCCATTCGAGCGCCATCGCACGCGTCATCTGCACGACCGCCGACTTGCTCATCGCATACAGCCCGATCTGCGGAAACACGCGCAGCCCGGCCACCGAAGCGATGTTGATGATCCGGTAAGGCGGCTTGCCGTTGCCGTTCCCGCGCATGATCATCCGCTTCGCGACTTCCTGCGCGACGAAAAACGCGCCGCGCGTGTTGGTGTCGAACACGAACTCGAAATCGGCCGGCGTCACGTCGACGAGCTTCTGCATCGTCGAGACGCCCGAATTGTTCACCAGGATGTCGATCGTGCCGGCTTCCGTTTCCGCGTGCGCGATGGCCGCCTTGATGCTCTGCACGTCGGTGACGTCGAGCGACACGACGTGCGCGGCACCGCCCGCCGCCTCGATTTCCGCGCGCAATTCCTTCAAGCGCTCGACGCGGCGGCTCGCGAGCACGACCTTCGCGCCGGCCTGCGACAGCACCTGTGCGAAGCGTTGCCCGAGGCCGCTCGATGCGCCCGTGACCAGCGCGACCTTGCCTTCCAGATTGATCGATCGACCCATTGCACATCCCCTTTCGATGTCGTTTCGCCGCCGCGGGCGCCCTGTCCCACGCAGCATAACCCTAGCACAAAAAATAGAACGATCGTGCTAATCTACGCGCATGCTGTTGCGGCAAGCGTTTCGTTTCGCAGACAATACGCTCCCGAATAAAAGCATTCTAACGGTTAGAGGAACGCCAATGACCCCCGCAAGCCTCATCGAGCAATACGGCCCGCGCGAATCAATGGAATACGACGTCGTGATCGTCGGCGGCGGCCCCGCCGGGCTGTCGGCGGCGATCCGGCTCAAGCAACTGGCCGCCGAGAAAGGCACCGAGATCGGCGTGTGCGTGCTCGAGAAGGGTTCCGAGATCGGCGCGCACATCCTGTCGGGCGCGGTGATGGACCCGCGCGCGATCACCGAACTGTTCCCCGACTGGAAGGAACAGGGCGCGCCCTTGAACGTCGAGGTGACGGAAGACCGCTTCCTGTTCCTGTCCGAGAAGAGCGCCGTCACGACGCCCAACTGGGCGCTGCCCGACAACTTCAAGAACCACGGCAACTACGTGATCTCGCTGGGCAACGTCACCCGCTGGCTCGGCGCGCAGGCGGAAGCCTTGGGCGTCGAGATCTTCCCCGGCTTCCCCGCTGCCGAGATTCTCTACAACGACGACGGCTCGGTGAAGGGCGTCGCCACTGGCAACATGGGCGTGGGCAAGGACGGCGAGCCGACCGAGAACTTCCAGCTCGGCATGGAGCTGCACGCGAAGTACACGCTGTTCGCCGAAGGCTGCCGCGGCCACCTCGGCCGTCAACTGATCTCGAAGTTCAAGCTCGACGCGAACGCCGATCCGCAGGCGTACGGGATCGGGATCAAGGAACTGTGGGAAATCGATCCCGCGAAGCACAAGCCGGGTCTCGTGATCCACACGGCCGGCTGGCCGCTGAAGTCGGACACCTACGGCGGCTCGTTCCTGTATCACATGGACAACAATCAGGTCGTGGTCGGCTTCGTGGTGGGCCTGGGCTACACGAACCCGTACCTGTCGCCGTTCGAAGAATTCCAGCGCTACAAGACGCATCCGTCGATCCGCGCGTTTCTCGAAGGCGGCAAGCGCGTGTCGTACGGCGCGCGGGCGATCACGGCCGGCGGCCTGCTGTCGCTGCCGAAGACGGTGTTCCCGGGCGGCGCGCTGATCGGCGACGACGCGGGCTTCCTGAACGCATCGCGGATCAAGGGCAGCCACGCGGCGATCAAGACCGGCATGCTGGCGGCGGACGCCGCGTTCGACGCGCTGCAGGCCGGCCGTCAGAGCGACGAGCTCAACGCGTATCCGGACGCCTTCAAGCAATCGTGGCTGCATACGGAGTTGTACCGCGCGCGCAACTTCAAGCAGTGGATGGCCAAGGGGCTGTACCTCGGCACGCTGATGGTCGGGCTCGAGCAGAAGGTGATGGGCGGCAACGTGCCGTGGACGCTGCATCACAAGCATGCGGACCACGAGATGCTGAAGCCGGCGTCGCAATGCACGCCGATCGAGTATCCGAAGCCGGACGGCAAGCTGACGTTCGACCGGCTGTCGTCGGTGTTCATCTCGAACACGAACCACGAGGAGAACCAGCCGGCGCACCTGACGCTGAAGGACGCGAACGTGCCGGTGAACGTGAACCTGCGTACGTACGCGGGGCCCGAGGGACGCTTCTGCCCGGCGGCGGTGTACGAGTTCGTGAAGAACGACGACGGCAGCGACCGGCTGGTGATCAACGCGCAGAACTGCGTGCACTGCAAGACCTGCGACATCAAGGACCCGACGCAGAACATCGTGTGGGTCACGCCGGAAGGCGGCGGCGGGCCGAATTACCCGAACATGTAACCTGCCGGAAAACGCCGCCTTGCGCGGCGTTTTTTTCGTCCCGTCAGCATTCGACGCCGCCCTGCCCGCCACCGGGCGCGCGATTGCCGCACCGAACCGCGCCCCGAACCGGAGGCGCTAACGCGCCGCAATCCGCCGACGGAAATGCTCGGTGCCGGACACGATCTTGTCGAGCACCGCGTCGAGTGCCCAGAACCGCTCGCGCACGTCGTAGTCGATCGCACGGCAGCGAATCGATCCGAACGTGCCGATCCGTTGATGGTAGATCTTCGCGAGCGCCGGGTAGCCAAGCGCTTCCGACACCGCCGAGAGCACCAGGAACGTCGACAACTCGTCGGCAAGCACCGGATCCGAGTCGCCCTGCGTGCGCAGCCACCGATACAGATCGGGATGGAAGTTGGTGAACACGCCGTTGAAACCGGCGGAGCCCGCCTTCATCGCATCCCATGCGATCGCGGCGTTCGCATTCAGGATCTTCATCGGCGAGCCCGCGGCCAGCGCAACGCGCCGCTTCACCGTCTCCAGGTCGCAGCTCACGTCCTTCAACATCACGAAGCGGCCCGTGTCGATGCACGCGCGCAGTTCGTCATCGGACAGCAATCGCCGATAAGGCGCCGGACATTCATACAAGCCGAGCGGCAGATCCGTCGGCAATCGGGCGAGCAATTTGTGAAGATGATCGAGAAACGCGGCGCTGCCCTTGCGCTGTGGATCGAGGCGGTTGGTCACGAGCACGACGCCCTGCGCACCCGATTCCGCCGCGGCGCACAGCTCGGCGACCTGCGCGTCCAGATCTTCGCTGACGTGCCCGGACGCGACGACAGGCACACGCCCGGCCACCCGCTCGACCACGAAACGCGCAAGTTCCGCACGTTCTGCGAGACTCAGGAATTGCATCTCGCTCGATTGCGCGACCGCGAACAGCGCATCCGAGCCGTGCGCCAGATACCATTCGATGAGTCGTTCGAGGCCCGCGTAGTCGATTGCGCCGGCATCGTCGAACGGCGTCAGCATCACCGGCACGATCCCTTCGATGGTCGTGCTCGCCTGCTGATGTGATTGCATCTGTTTCTCCTTCCTTCAGTGAATACAGGGGGTAGCCGGCGGCCTCAGGCCGGCAGCGCTCCGCGCGCGGCACTCGCGGACTGCTCGGGAATCGGCTTGCGCACCAGCAGCAGGTAAGCCATCGCGCCGGCGAAGGCGATTGCCGCCGCGGTCAGCAGCGCCGGCACGAACGACCACTTCTGCGCGATGACACCCGTCAGGATCGGCGCGAGCGCACCGCCGATGAAGCCGCCGAAATTCTGGATCGCGCCGAGCGATGCGACACGGCTCGGCGGTGCGGCCGCCGTCGCGAGCGCCCACGAACATGCCGATGCCGCATTGGCGAGAAAGATCACGACCGAAATGCATGCGAGCGCGACCGTATTGCTCTGCACGAGCGCAGCCGGAATCGTGAACGCGACCATGCCGAGCATCGCGACGACCACCGCATTGCGCCGGCTCACGACCGGCGAGCGGCTGCGGCGCGTCACCAGATCCGACAGCCAGCCGGCAACGAGCGAACCGACGAACCCGCACAGGAACGGCACGGATGCCGCAAACCCGGTGCGAATGAGGCTCATGTGACGCTCCATCGTCAGATATCCCGGCAGCCAGGTCAGGTAGACCCAGTTCAGATACACCGAACCGAAGAAGCCAATCAGCATGCCCCAGGTCGTGCCGTGCGAAAACAGGCTGCGCCAGTCGGCGAAGGTCAGCTTGGGGGCCGCGACGGTCGTCTGCGCATCGGCATCGAGATACCCTCGTTCCGCCGCGGTCAATTGCGCACGCGCCGGATCGCGATACGACGCAAACCAGACGACGGCGACCACGAGACCGAGTGCCCCCGTGATGAAGAACGCCCAGCGCCAGTCGAACGACGCGACGAGCACCGACAGCAGCAACGGCGCGAGCGCGGTACCGAGCGGCGATGCCGCGTTGAAGATCCCGGTCGGCGTACCGCGTGCGCGCAACGGAAACCAGTTGCTCACCACCCGCGCCGCCGACGGGAACTGCGGCGCCTCGCCGATGCCGAGCACGATGCGCGCGACGATGAACCAGCCGAAGGTGGACACGAGGCCGCCCGCCATCTGCGCGAACGACCAGACGATCAGCCCGATGCCGAGCAGCCGGCGCGGCCCGATGCGATCGACGAGCCCGCCGACCGGAAACTGGCACAGCGCATAGCTCCACGAGAACGCCGACAGCAGCAACCCCATCTGCGAGAGCGACAGCCCGAGATCGTTCCGGATTGCCGAACTCGCGACGGCCAGCGTGCCGCGATCGAGATAGTTGACGATTCCGCTCGCCATCAGCAGCGCGAGCGCGATACGTTGTCCGCGCCGGATACGTGGCGGCGCAGTCGGAACAGCCTGGTCTTCGTTCATTTCGAATGTCTCCATGTCATAGGCGGGTGTCTGCCCGCGCCTTCCGTCGTCGCGGAATCTATACCGCCATGCTCTCCACTTCCTCGCGTGTCGGAATCGACGTCTGCGCGCCGTGGCGCGTGACGCTGATCGCGGCAGCACGCTGGCCGAACGCGATCGCGTCGTCCATCGACGCACCGCTCGCCCGGGCGGCCGCGAATCCGCCGACGAAGGTGTCGCCGGCCGCCGTCGTATCGACGGCGACCACCGCCATGGCCCGATGGCGGCCGTTCCCCGCGCTGCCGCGCCAGCAGACGCCGCGCGCGCCCAGCGTGACCAGCACGTTGCCGACGCCTTTCGCGCGCAGCGCCTCGGCGGCGCGCACCGCCGAGGCGTCGTCGCCGACGGCGATGCCGGTCAGCGATTCCGCTTCCGTTTCGTTGACGACGAGGTAGTCGATCCGCGCCAGCAATGCGTCGAACAGCGGCCGTGCAGGCGCCGGATTGAGCAGCACTGGCGTGCGATGCGCGATCGCACTGCCGATCGCGCGCGCGACGGTCTCGATCGGCACCTCGAGCTGGCACACCATCAGCGCCGCACCGGCGATCGTGTCGCGCGCTTCGTCGATCAATTCGGCATCGAGGCGCGCGTTCGCACCGGGCACGACCACGATGCTGTTCGCCCCGTGCGCATCGACCGTGATCGTCGCGACGCCGGTTGCCTCGCCGTCGATCCGGTGCAGGTGCGCCACGTCGATGCGTTCGGCCGCCAGCGCGTCGTGCAGGCGCGCCCCGAACGCGTCGTCGCCGACGCAGCCGATCATCGCGACCGATGCACCCAGACGGGCCGCCGCCACCGCCTGGTTCGCCCCCTTGCCGCCGTGAACGGTCCGGAACGCCGTGCCGAGCAGCGTTTCGCCCGGCACGGGCAGCCGTGGCGCATGCGTGACGAGGTCGACGTTGATGCTGCCGACGACCGCGATTCGAGGGGACTTTGCGTGACTCTTCATTCGATGTAACCGCTTACATTTGCGACAAACAAAATAGCCGGAGCGGCCATCGTCGACGAAAATTTCACAATGCGGATGCAACCTGTGTCTGACATAATACGGAATGGCATCAAGATAGCGCTTACATTCGCACAGGCGTCACCGGGAATGCAAGCGGGACCACGATGAATCGAGGGTAAACGATGGCGTTTTTGACCACGCGCGACGCCTGCGAGGCAGCCGCGCCCGAGGATGACCGATGAGTATGCCCTCATCCAGCGGCGGCACGACTCGCGCACGCCGCGGCAGCGGCCGATCGGTGCTCGGGGATGTCGCGAAACTCGCCGGCGTGTCGACCGCGACCGTTTCGCGTGTGTACAACGATCCCGGCAAGGTCTCGGCCGACGTGCAGCAGCGCGTGCGCGACGCGGCACGCGCGCTGAACTGGATTCCCAACGCGGCCGGCCGAGCACTCGCCTCCACGCGCACTCACATCACGGGTGCGATCATCCCGACGCTCGACGACCAGGTGTTCGCGTCGCAGGTAGCGGGCATGCAGGCGGTCATGGCCGAGCACGGCATCACGCTGTTCCTGGGCTGCTCGAATTACGACCCGGCACAGGCGCTCGCGCAGGTGCGCGCGATGCTGTCGCGCGGCGTCGAAGCCGTGTCGCTGGTCGGCGAAGCCTATCCGCCGGAAGTATTCGAACTGCTCGACCTGCATCGGGTGCCGTATGTCGTCACCTATGCTTACCGCGACGACAGCCCGCACTGCTGCATCGGCTTCGACAACCGTGCGGCATTCGCACGACTGACCACGCACCTGCTCGACCTCGGGCATCGCGATTTCGCGATCATCATGCAGCCTTCGGCGGACAACGACCGTGTGCAGGCCCGCCTGCGCGGCATCCACGACACGCTCGCCGCGCGCGGGCTCGCGGTCCGGCCGATCCACCAGCATGAGGGCCCCGCCACGATCGCGTTCGGGCGCGCGAGCCTGCGCGCGATCGCCGACAGCGGGGCGACGCGCCCGACGGCCGTGATCTGCGGCAACGACGCACTCGCGCTCGGCGCCCTGCTGGAAGCGCAGGCGATCGGCCTCGATGTGCCGTCGCAATTGTCGATCACCGGCTTCGACGATGTCGCGCTGGCTCGCGAGATCCGGCCCGCGCTGACGACGATGTGGGTCGACACCGACGCAATCGGCCGCAAGGCCGCCCGCGCGTTGCTCGACGCACTCGAGCACGGCGAAACCGGGCCCGGTTACGCGATACTGCCGGAACTGCGGGTGCGCGAATCGGCCGCGCCGCCGAATTCGGCGGCTCAATGAAAACGGGGCGCCTCAGGCGCCCCGTTTCGCATCGAATCGATCGAGCCGGCGCTTGCCGGCCCCGCTGCCTCAGGTCGCGCTGCCCGCGATCTTCGGCGTCGGCGTCTCGACGTCGCCGCACTGCGCGCGATGGCGCAGCGCATGGTCGATCAGCACCAGCGCGAGCATCGACTCGGCGATCGGCGTCGCGCGAATGCCGACGCACGGGTCGTGACGACCGAAGGTTTCGACCGTCGCCTCTTCGCCGGACTTCGTGATCGAACGGCGCGGCGTGCGGATGCTCGACGTCGGCTTGATCGCGATCGACACGGTGATGTCCTGCCCCGTCGAGATCCCGCCGAGCACACCGCCCGCATGGTTGCCGACGAAACCGGCCGGCGTCAGTTCGTCGCCGTGCACCGAGCCGCGCTGCGCGACGCTGTCGAAGCCCGCGCCGATCTCGACGCCCTTCACCGCGTTGATGCTCATCATCGCCTTCGCGATGTCCGCGTCGAGCCGGTCGAATACCGGCTCGCCCCAGCCGACCGGCACGCCGGACGCAACGACGTCGATGCGCGCGCCGATCGAATCGCCGTCCTTGCGCAGCGCGTCCATGTAGGCTTCCAGCTCCGGAACGACCGCCGCGTTCGGCGAAAAGAACGGGTTCTCGCGAACGTGCGACCAGTCGACGAACGGCACGTCGATCTCGCCGAGACCGCTCATGTAGCCGCGCACCTCGACGCCGAAACGCTCGCGCAGCCATTTCTTCGCGACCGCGCCCGCGCCGACGATCGGCGCGGTCAGGCGCGCGGATGAGCGACCGCCGCCGCGGTAGTCGCGGATGCCGTATTTCTGCCAGTAGGTGTAGTCGGCATGGCCGGGTCGGAACGTCTCGACGATGTTGCCGTAGTCCTTGCTGCGCTGGTCGGTGTTGCGGATCAGCAGCGCGATCGGCGTGCCGGTCGTCACGCCTTCGAACACGCCGGACAGGATCTCGACCTCGTCGGCCTCCTGGCGCTGCGTCACGTGCCGCGAGGTGCCGGGCTTGCGGCGATCGAGTTCGATCTGGATGTCGGCTTCGGTCAGCCCCATTCCCGGCGGGCAGCCGTCGATCACGCAGCCGATCGCGGGACCGTGCGATTCGCCGAAGGTCGTGACAGTGAAAAGCGTGCCGAGGGTATTGCCGGACATGATGGAACCGCCCAAAGAGAATTGGACAAACCGATGCGCTGCCGGGACCGCTGGCAGGCCGATCGTTTGCCGGTCGAGAAAAGGAAGTAAACCGCTATTATGCCAGCCGTCCCGTGCCCGCGGGCCGTGTGAACCGTTCAGACCACACGGGCCGGCCGCGCGGGCGGCCCGGCGCGAGCCGCCGGGCCCGCCCCTGCTCACTTTCGCGCGCCGCGCAACTCGGTCACCGCGGCTTGCAACGCCTCGGGCGTCGCGACCGAGGCCGGGATCGGCTCGCCGACCGCGAGCGTCAGCCGGCTCATCACGCCGCGCTTGATGGGTCGCGGCATGCGCGCATCGGTATGACGAGAGAAATAGCTGCCCCACAGCCCGCGCAACGCCATCGGAATCACGGGCGCCGGCGTACGGCTCAGGATTTCGGTGATGCCGTGGTGGAACGTGTTGATGTCGCCCGTCTTGGTCAGCTTGCCTTCCGGGAAGATGCACACGAGTTCTCCATCCTTCAGCGCGGCCTCGCACGCGTCGTACGCACGTGCGAGCATGTCGGGATCCTCGTGGCGCGGCGCGATCGGAATCGCCTTTGCATGCCGGAACACCCAGCTCGCGAAGCGCGTCTTGAAGATCCGGTGATCCATCACGAACCGGATCGGCCGCGGGCTCGCGGCCGCCAGCACCAGCGCATCGACGTAGCTCACGTGGTTGCATACGAGCACCGCCGCGCCGTCTTCCGGGATCCGCTCCGCATGCACGAGGCGAATCCGGTAGAACGTGTGCACCAGCACCCACGCGACGAAGCGCAGCAGGAACTCCGGAACGAGCAGGTAGATGTACGTCGCGACCACGACGTTCAACAGCGCGGTGACGAGGAACAGGCCCGGGATGTCGACGCCGGCCTTGGTCAGCCCCATCGCCATCAGGGCCGACAGGATCATGAACAGCGCATTCAGGATGTTGTTCGCGGCGATGATCCGCGCACGATGGGTCGGCGCGCTGCGACTCTGGATCAGCGCATACAGCGGCACGCTGTAGAAGCCGCCGAACATCGCGAGCAGGAACAGGTCGGCCAGGATGCGCCAGTGGCGCGCGCCGGCCAGGAATTCCCCGACCGACAGCAGATGCCCGGGCGACGGCAGCGCGCGGCTCGCGAAATACAGCTCGATCGCGAACACGCTGATGCCGATCGAGCCGAGCGGCACGAGGCCGATCTCGACGCGCCGCTGCGACAGCCGCTCGCACAGCAGCGAGCCGAGGCCGATCCCGACCGAGAACGTCGCGAGCAGGACCGTGACGACATCGGGGCTCGCGGACAGCACGTCCTTCGCGAAATTGAAGAACGACGTGAGGAACGTCGCGCCGACGAACCACAGCCACGAGATGCCGAGCAGGCTCAGGAACACGGTGCGATTCTGTCGCGCGAGCCCGAGGTTGCGCCACGTCTCGCTGAACGGGTTCCAGTTGATCACGAGATCGGGCTGCGGCGCCGGCGTCGGCGGCACGCGCTGCGCGACGAGCCGTCCCGCGAGCGCGATGACGACGACGCTGACGGCCAGCACACGTTCACCGTTGCCTTCGATGCCCGCGGCCGCTCCGCCGATGATCGTACCGATGAGGATCGCGATGAACGTGCCCATCTCGACGAGGCCGTTGCCGCCGACCAGTTCGTGGTCGCCGAGATGCTGCGGCAGATACGAATACTTGACGGGGCCGAACAGCGTCGAGTGCATCCCCATCATGAACGTGCACAGATACAGCAGCGTCGCGCTGTGCGTGACGAAGCCGGCCGCGCCGACCAGCATCAGCACGATCTCGAAGGTCTTCACGAAGCGCGTGAGCGTCGCCTTGTCGTATTTGTCGGCGATCTGGCCGGATGTGGCCGAGAACAGCACGAACGGCAGAATGAAGATCGCGGAAATCAGGAACGCGGCCGTCTTCGCGTCGACGCCGGAGAAACGCGCGGTGTGATAGGTGACGAGCGATGTGAATCCGATCTTGAACACGTTGTCGTTCAGAGCCCCGAGGAACTGGGTCGTGAAGAACGGCGCGAAACGGCGCTGGCGCAACAGGTCGAACTGCGACGCGTGGGCGCGCCGTTCGCCGCGCGACGCGGAAGAGACTTGCGTGTGATCGCTCATGCGGAATACGCGCGCATCGTCTGGGCGAAGCTGCGCGGGCCTTGTGTTGTTGTCGAAAAAACGGCGGCGCAGGCTGAACCTGCGCCGCCGTGCGCCGAGTGGCAGCGCCCGCGCGTCATGGCACCGGGCGCGACGTGTTTCACGGCTTCTGCGCTTCGGCTTCCGATTCGGATTCCGGCCAGTCGCGGATGTACGCCTTCAGCATCCGGTTCTCGAAGCTTTGCGCCTCGACGACCGTCTTCGCAACGTCGTAGAACGAGATGACGCCCATCAGCACCTTCTTGTCGAGCACCGGCATGTAGCGCGCGTGGCGCTCGAGCATCATCCGGCGCACTTCGTTGACGTCGGTTTCCGGCGTGCACGTGAGCGGCTCGTCCATCACCTTGCGCACCTGCACGTCGCCGATCGCGCCGCCGTTCACGTGGAGGCGCAGGATGATCTCGCGGAACGTCAGCATCCCGACGAGATCGCCGTACTCCATCACGACGAGCGAACCGATATCGTGTTCGGCCATCGTATCGACCGCTTCGCGCAGCGGCTTATCGGGCGTCACCGTAAACAGCGTGTTGCCCTTCACTTTCAGAATATCGCTGACGCGCATCGTAGTCCCCTCATGCTTGAATGCAAATCCGCTTTCGATCCTATCGGAAAGCCTGTCAAAAGGAAAGCGCGGGCCCGCGCGGCGCGGCCGCCCCGCTTGCGGACGCGAGCCGCCCGCCGCACAATGACTCCATCGACAGCGGCCCGAGGAGACGGCCATGGCGCATACGCATACGGATCAATTCGCCAGCTTCGCTGACTTCTACCCGTATTACCTGAACGAACATCAGAACCTCACGTCGCGGCGGCTGCACTTCATCGGCTCGCTCGGCGTGATCGGCTGCGTCGCGATGGCGATCGCGACGGGCCACTGGCCGTGGCTGCCGGCGGCGGTCGTGTGCGGCTACGGATTCGCGTGGGTCGGACACTTCTTCTTCGAGAAGAACCGCCCCGCCACGTTCCGGCACCCGATCTACAGCCTGATGGGCGACTGGGTGATGTTCAAGGACATCTGCACCGGGAAGATCCCGCTGTAACGCCCGCCCGGTGGCGCGTCACGCCGTTTTCGGCGGCCGCGCGTGCGGGTCGGGCGCCCCGCCGGGCACGGGCCCCGGCACGGTCTCCGCCGGCGGCACGCCGGCGAGCCGGTGCTCGGCGATCAGCGACGCAAGCGATACGTCGAACCGGTCGTTCGACAGCACCTCGAGCAATGCCGCCCCTTCGACGTGGCTGCGGCGGCGCTGGAGCTGGTAGGTCAGCTCCGTGCGGTCGATCACGAGCACGTCGAACAGCTGAGCCAGCGTCAGGTGCTCCGGATTCGCCAGCAGGATGTAGCTCGGCGCGAGTTCGCCGCTTTCCAGCCGCGCGATCCATTCCCGCTCCTCCATCGTCAGCAGCAGCCGCTGCGCGGTTTCCATGTCGCAGCGCAACATGGTCGCGAGCCGCATCGCCGTATAGCCCGCCTTGCCGACCGCGCGCGCCTCGGCCAGCCTCGCCAGCAGTTCGAGCGCGTCGAGCAGGTCGCTGCCCGGATAGTGGATGCGATGGAACTGGCCGACGCGAATCGCCGGCAGCGCGGACGCCACCATCGCACCGAGCAGCGCGATGAACCAGCTCAGGTACACCCATAACAGGAACACCGGCAGCGCCGCGAACGCGCCGTATACGGCCGTATAAGTCGGAATGCGCCGCACGTAATAGCCGAAGCCGCGCTTCGCGAGCTCGAACGCGATGGCCGCGAACAGCCCGCCGATCACCGCGTCGCGCCATGCGACCGTGCAGTTCGGCAAATACACGTACAGCAACGTGAACGCGAGCACGGTCAGCGGCAGCGACACGAATGCGAGCAGCCATTCGACGATCGACGTCGACGGCGCGGCGCCGGTGAACGCCAGCGACTGCGTAAACAAGTACGACGAGATCGACAGGCTCACGCCAAACAGCAAGGGCCCGAGCGTGATCAGCGCCCAGTACGCGAGCACGCGCTGCGCGAACGGCCGCGGCTTGCGCACCCGCCAGATCAGGTTGAACGCGGACTCGATCGTCATCATCGTCATCACCGACGTGACGACGAGCGCGATCAGGCCGGCCGTCGTCAGCCCCTTGGCCTTCGACGCGAACTGGTTCAGGTACTTGAAGATCTGGACGTTGAACTGCGCGGGCATCAGGTGATCCGCGAGGAACCCCTGCAGCGAGATCTGGAACGATGCGAACATCGGGAACGCGGTAAACAGCGCGAACGCGACCGTCACGAGCGGCACGAGTGCCAGCATCGTCGTGAACGTGAGGCTGCCCGCCACTTGCGGGATGCGATCCTCGGCGCTGCGCCGGGCCGCGAACTGCGCGAGGCGCTTGAGGGTGTCGAGATCGACGCTCAACTTCGGCAAACGGCTTCTCCTTCTCGATGGCGCGCGCGATGGCGCGCCGCCGCCGCGCTGCGCGACGACTTCAGCCCCTATAATAGCCGCTCGATCCAGCAGGGGCCGACTGCACCGGGCATGCGCGCGGCCGCACGCGGCTCCGCCGCCCATGAAAGACATTCTCGTCCTCTACTACAGCCGTCACGGCGCCACGCGCGATCTCGCGCTCGCGATCGCGAACGGCATCGACAGCGTGCCCGGCATGCAGGCCCGCATCCGCACGGTGCCGCCCGTCTCGACGGTCTGCGAAGCCACCGCCCCCGACATCCCCGACGACGGCCCGCCCTACGCGGAACTCCGCGACCTCGAGGAATGCGCGGGCCTCGCGCTCGGCTCGCCGACCCGCTTCGGCAACATGGCCGCCTCGCTCAAGTATTTCCTCGACGGCACGACCCCGCAATGGCTGTCGGGCGCGCTGACCGGCAAGCCGGCCTGCGTGTTCACGTCGACCGGCAGCCTGCACGGCGGCCAGGAATCGACGCTGCTGTCGATGATGCTGCCGCTGCTGCACCACGGGATGATGATCGTCGGGATCCCGTACACGGAATCCGCGCTCAGCACGACGCGCACCGGCGGCACCCCTTACGGCGCATCGCACGTGTCGCAGCACGATCGCAGCGCGGCCGAAGGGCTGTCGGCCGACGAAAAGGCACTCGCGGCCGCGCTCGGCGTGCGGCTCGCCCGCGCGGCGGCCGCCCTGTCCGCCGCCCAGGCCACCGAAGCCGCATGAACGCGCCCGCCCGCCCCGCCGTCACCGCCCGGCCGCGCTACGCGCTGGCCGCGGCCACGTGCCTCGTCGCGCTGATCGCGTTGTCGCTCGCGTGGGAACTGTGGCTCGCGCCGCTGCGCCCGGGCGGCTCGGCGCTGATGCTCAAGGCCGTGCCGCTCGCGCTCGCGCTGCCCGGCGTGTGGCGGCGTAACATCTATACGATGCAGTGGGCGAGCATGCTGATCCTCGTCTATTTCGCCGAAGGCATCGTGCGCGGCATGTCCGACCGCGGGTTGTCCGCGACGCTCGGCTGGTGCGAGACCGCGCTCGCCGTCGGCTTCTTCGTGGCAGCGCTCGTGTACGTCGCGCCGTTCAAGCGCGCGGCGAAGCGGCAGCGCGCCGCGTCCTGACCCTTACGCGACCGAACGTGATGATTTCTTCCGAAGCCTTCGTATCCGCCTGCCGCGACGCGATCGGCGCCATCTACGTGCTGACCGATCCGCACGACACCGAGCCGTTCCTGACCGACTGGCGCCGCCGCTACAAAGGCAGCGCGTGCGCGGTGCTCAAACCTGCCGATACGGCCGAAGTCGCCGCGCTCGTCCGGCTCGCGAACACGCATGGCGTCGCGCTCGTGCCGCAGGGCGGCAACACGGGCCTCGCCGGCGGTGCGACGCCTGACGCAAGCGGCGGCCAGGCCGTGCTGAGCCTCGCGCGCCTGAACCGCGTGCGCGCGCTCGATCCGCACAACAACACGATCACGGTCGAAGCCGGCGTGATCCTCGCCGACGTGCAGGCACGCGCCCGCGAAGGCGGCCGACTGTTCGCGCTGAGCCTCGCCGCCGAAGGCAGCTGCACGATCGGCGGCAACCTGTCGACCAACGCGGGCGGCACCGCGGTGCTGCGCTACGGCAACGCGCGCGAGCTGTGCCTCGGGCTCGAGGTCGTGACGGCGCAGGGCGAGATCTGGGATGGCCTGCGCGGTCTGCGCAAGGACAACACGGGCTACGACCTGCGCGACCTGTTCATCGGCGCGGAGGGCACGCTCGGCATCATCACGGCCGCCGTGATGAAGCTGCATCCGCTGCCGGCCGCGCAGGTCACCGCGCTGGCCGCGCTGGAGTCGCCGCACGCGGCGCTCGACTTCCTCGCGCTCGCGCAGCGCGCGGCCGGCCCGCTGCTGACCGGCTTCGAGCTGATGTCCGACTTCTGCATGCAGCTCGTCGGCAAGCACTATCCGCAACTGCGCTACCCGTTCGACCGCACGCATGCGCAGACGGTGCTGCTCGAACTGTCGGACAACGAGAGCGAAACGCATGCGCGCGCGCTGTTCGAGAAACTGATGGAAGAGGCGTTCGAGGCCGGGCTCGTGGTCGACGCGGTGGTCGCGGAAAATCTCGCGCAGTCGCGTGCGTTCTGGGACCTGCGCGAACACATCCCGCTCGCGCAGGCCGACGAAGGACTGAACATCAAGCACGACATCGCGGTGCCGATCTCGTCGATCGCGCGCTTCATCGACGAAACCGACGCAGCAATCCAGCAAGCCGCGCCGGGCGCGCGGATGGTCACGTTCGGCCACCTCGGCGACGGCAACCTGCACTACAACGTGCAGACGCCCGAAGGCGGTGACCCGAAGGCGTTCCTCGCGGAATTCCAGAAACCGATCAATCGCATCGTCTACGACAACGTGCACCGTCACCACGGCACGATCAGCGCGGAGCACGGGATCGGCCAGTTGAAGATCGACGACGCCCAGCGCTACAAGTCGCCGGTCGAAACGGCGCTCATGCGCACGCTGAAGACCGCGCTCGACCCGCGCGGGCTGATGAATCCCGGCAAGGTCCTGCGCTGAAGCCCCCCACCCCGGAGCGATGTTCATGAGAGTCCGCGTCCTGTCCGACCTGCATCTCGAAAGCAACCAGCCCGACACGATCGCACATGCCGACGCGGATCTCGTCGTGCTGGCCGGCGACATCCACAATCACGCGGAAGGCCTGCGCTGGGCCGCCGAAACGTTCGCCCCCGACGTGCCGGTGATCTACGTGCCGGGCAACCACGAGTACTACGACGGGGAATTCGGCGCGCTCGAAACCGCGATGCGCGACGCCGCGCAGGCGATCGACAACGTGCATTACCTGAACAACGGCGTGTACGTCGATCCGGCACAGCGCTTTCGCGTGCTGGGGACGACGCTGTGGTCCGATTTCTCGCTGTTCGGCGCCGACGAGGCGAGCATCGCACGCGCGATCGACGCCGGCATGCGTGTGATGCTCGATTTCAAGGGCTTGATCCAGGTGACGTGGCCGCACAATGCGGCACTGCATGCGGCGGAAGCGCCGGAGCGGGATTTCACGCCGGCCGACGCGATCGCGCTGCACCGGCAAGGCCGCGCGTGGCTGGAAGCACGGCTCGCGACGCCGTTCGACGGCCGCACGATCGTCGTCACCCATCATGCGCCGCACCTGCGCTCGCTCGCCGAGCGTTACGCGGAAGACCTGGCGTCGGCGGGATTCGTCACGGACATGGCGGAACTCGTGCGGCCGCCCGTGGACCTGTGGATCCACGGCCACACGCATACTTCATTCGATTACGTGACCGACAGCGGCACGCGCGTGGTGTGCAACCCGCGCGGCTATATCCACCGGCGCACCGGCGAACTGGAAAATCCCGCGTTTGCGTGGGACAGAGTGGTCGAGCTCGGCTGAGCGCCGGGCCATCCGGCCGCGTGATGCGGCCCTCCCGATCCGAAAGGCCGCCCGATCAGCGATCGGCGCGGCGCGATCCGTTCGCCGACGGGCGTACCCGCACCGGCGCCGGCTTCATCCGTGCCTTCATCGCGCGCAGCAGATCGCGCGTCGCCGCGGCGGCGGCAGCCGCACCAAGCAGAACTCCAAGGCCGATCATCAGTTGCGTATCCATTGCGACTCCGGGTATGGGCAGATCCAAATCTCTCTGATTTGAACAGTATCAAACTGTCCGCCGTCCGAGGGTAAAAAAATGTTGCGCGAAGGACAAATCTCGTCAGATCGGGCTCGACCGCGCGCTCATGTCGCAGCCGTGAACTGCGCGAGCGCGGCTTCGTCGGCTTCGAGCGTGGCCGGCAACTCATCGCGCAGAAAATCGACCCAGGTGCGGATTTTCGCGTCGAGGTACTGGCGCGACGGATACAGCGCGTAGATGTTCATCACGTGCGACCGGTATTCGGGCATCACGCGCACGATGTGTCCGCTGCGCAGCCCGCCGATCGCCGAATAGAGCGGCAACCCGCCGATCCCCATCCCTTCCCGCACGGCCACCGCGAGCGCCTCGGCGACGTTCACGCGGAACGGTGGCGCCGTGATCGGAATCACCTCGTCGCCGTGCGGCCCCGACAGCGACCACTCGTCGAAGTGAAAGCCCGGCGCGACCATCCCGAGACAGACGTGCTGCTTGAGATCCGCGGGCGTCCGCGGCACGCCGTGCGCGTCGACATAGCCCGGCGACGCACACACGACGCTGTAGCTCTCGCCGAGCCGCTGCGACACCAGCCCCGAATCGGGCAGGTCGCGGCCCACGACGATCGCGACGTCGTACCCCTCGTCGAGCAGGTCGGGCATCCGCTGCGCGAGCGTCAGTTCGACGTGCACGTCCGGATAGCGCTGCCGATAGCGCGCGATGGCCGGCACCAGGTAGTGCTGCCCGAGGCTCGTGAAGCAATGGACCTTCAGCTTGCCCGACGGGCGCGCGTGCGCGTCGCCCGCTTCGGCTTCGGCCTGTTCGACGTACGCGAGGATTTGCTCGCAGCGCTGCAGGTAGCGCTCGCCTGCCTCGGTCAGCGCGATCCGGCGTGTCGTCCGGTTCAGGAGGCGCGTGCGGAGGTGCGCCTCGAGATCCGACACGGCGCGCGATGCATAGGCGGTAGTCGAATTCATCTGCTGGGCGGCCGCGGTAAAGCTTCCCGCGTCGACCACACGGACGAATACCCGCATGTTTTGTAACGTATCCATCCCATTACCCGTTTGAATCCGGAGGGATTGTTGCACAGGGGCGAACAAATATTATCTCAGGATTCGTAAAAATGACTTGCACCCTTGTCCATTTATTCAGGAATCACTGAAAAATATAATCGCATCCGACTCATCTATATCCGAAAGGGAGAAAATCGTGCGGTCTCCGGCAACAAAAGGGACGCTGGCACTGGCGGTTCTTGCAGTCTCATTAATAATGGCCGGATGCGCGAGCATGGGCGACAACAAGCCGCAGTCCGCGCGCATCGAAGCGAACACGCTCGATGCCGGTGCCGCCATCCGCGCGGCGGACCACGACGCGGGCTGGCCCGCGTCCGACTGGTGGCGCGCGTACCGCGACCCGCAACTCGACGCGTGGATCGCCGCCGCGCAGGCCGGCAACCCCACCCTCGCGGCCGCCGAGGCCCGCGTGCGCGAAGCACAGGCGATGGCCCGCGTGGCCCGTTCGGCGGAACTGCCGCAGATCAACGGCAACCTGTCGCTGATGCGCCAGCACTGGCCCGACAACGTGTACTACGGGCCCGGACCGCTCGCCGACACCGACACGTGGAACAACACCGGCACGCTCGGCCTGTCGTACCACCTCGACCTGTGGGGCAAGGACAAGAACGCGACCGAGCGCGCGCTCGACACCGCGCATGCAACCGCGGCCGACGCACGGGCGGCCAAGCTCGAGCTCGAGGTCAACGTCGTGCGCGCGTATGTCGGCATGTCGATGAACTACGCGCTGCTCGATCTCGCGCACGAAACGTTCGAACGCCAGCGCTCGCTGGCCGATCTCGCGCGCAAGCGCCTGCAGGCCGGCCTCGGCACGCAGCTCGAAGTCAGCCAGGCCGAATCGACGCTGCCCGACTACGAGCGCCAAATCGACAGCTATGAAGAAGCGATCCAGCTCGCGCGCCACCAGCTCGCCGCGCTCGCGGGCAAGGGCCCGGGCGCCGGCGATGCGATCAAGCGGCCGAGCCTGTCGCTCGACGCGCCGGCCGGCTTGCCGTCCGCGATGCCGGCCGACCTGCTCGGCCGCCGCCCGGACGTCGTCGCGGCCCGCTGGACGGTCGACGCGCAGGCACGGGGCATCGATGTCGCGAAAGCCGCGTTCTACCCGAACATCGATCTGCTCGCGACGGTCGGCGGCTTCGGCGTGACCGCGCCGTTCACCGACTTCCTGCGCGCGATGAACGGCGGCTGGACGGCCGGCCCCGCGCTGTCGCTGCCGATCTTCGAAGGCGGCCGCCTGCGCGCGCAACTCGGCGCGGCCGACGCCGGCTACGACCAGGCCGTCGAGCGCTACAACCAGACGGTCGTCGGCGCGCTCAAGGACATCGCCGACCAGGTCGTGCGGATCCGCTCGCTCGATACGCAGAAGAAGGACGCCGCGCGCTCGGTGGCCGCCAACGACCGCAGCTACCAGCTGTCGCGCGAAGGCTTCCGCCGCGGCCTGACCGATTACGTGAACGTGCTGGTCGCGCAACAGCAGCTGCTGCGCGCGCAGGAGACGGCAGCCCGCATCGACGCGGAGCGCCTCGCCGCGCACGCGCAGCTGATGGCTGCGCTCGGCGGCGGCGTCGAGCCGGAAACGGACGTTCAGGCCGGCCATCCGCCGCACGACGAATCCGCCGCGAGCGCCGCCGCGCCGGCCACCGCATCGGGTGCGAAGCCCGCCGTGGCCGCCGTCCGGCCCGCGCAGGTCGCAACCGCCGCCGCGACCGCCGCGCCGGCCGCACGGTAACGCGGAGCGACCGCCATGTCCGCCTCCTCCCCCGCTTCCACACATGCCGCCGGCCCGCTCGCGGCCTGGTCCGCCGCGTTCGGCGACTGGGCCCGCAGCGACGGCGCCGCGTGGCTCTATCTGTTCAAGGCACTGCTTGCCGCGTTCATCGCGACCGGCGTGTCGATGCGGCTCGACCTGCCGGCGCCGAAGACGGCGATGACCACGGTGTTCATCGTGATGCAGCCGCAAAGCGGCGCGGTGCTCGCGAAGAGCTTCTACCGGGTCGCCGGCACGATCTTCGGGCTGATCGCGACGCTCACGTTCGTCGGGCTGTTCCCGCAGCAGCCGCAGCTGTTCCTGCTGGCCGTCGCGCTGTGGGTCGCGCTGTGCACGGCCGGCGCCGCGCGCAACCGCAACTTCCGCAGCTACGGCTTCCTGCTCGCCGGTTACACGACCGCGCTGATCGGCCTGCCGGCATCGCAACACCCGGACGGCGCGTTCATGAGCGCGATGACGCGGGTCGCCGAGATAATGGTCGGGATCGTGTCGGCAGGCGTCGTCAGCGCGCTGGTGTTTCCGCAGTACACCGGCGAGCAGATGCGCACGACGGTACGCAAGCGCTTCAGCAGCTTCGTCGACTACGTCGCGGCGGCGCTGTCGGGCCAGCTCGACCGCGCGCACATCGAAACCATCCATACGCGCTTCGTCGCGGACGTGGTCGGCTTCGAAGCGGCGCGCAGCATGGCCGTATTCGAGGATCCGGACACGCGGATGCGCAGCGGCCGCCTCGCGCGTCTGAACAGCGAGTTCATGAGCGTATCGAGCCGCTTTCACGCGCTGCATCAGTTGATGAACCGGCTGCGCGCGGCCGGCGCGCAGGCCGCGATCGATGCGATCGAGCCGTACTTCCGCGAGATCGCGCCACTTCTGACGCGCAATGGCGAACCGGTGCGCTCGTCGGCCGACGCCGCGCTCGCGGCCGAGCAGCTGCTCGCGTGGCGCGACGCGCTGCCGCGCCGCATCCGCGCGACGCGCGCCGCGCTCGAGACGCAGCCGGATTTTCCGCTGCTCGACTTCGACACGGCCACCGAGCTGTTGTACCGCTTCATCACGGATCTGCACGAATACGCGGCGACCTATGCATCGCTGTCGACCGCGACGCACGAGCGCGAACGCTGGATCGAGCGCTACGAGCCGCGCACCAACGTGACGGCGATGGTGATCGCGGCGATTCGCACCGCGACCGTGATCCTGGTGCTCGGCTGGTTCTGGATCGAGACCGCGTGGCCGAGCGGCGTGACGATGACGCTGACGGCCGCGGCCACCTGCGCGCTCGCGTCGTCGACACCGCGGCCGACCGCGATGTCCGCGCAGATGGGCATGGGTACCGCGCTGGCCGTCTGCACGGGCTTCCTGCTGACGTTCGGCATCTACCCGCACATCGACGGCTTCCCGCTGCTGTGCGCGGCCCTCGCGCCGCTGCTCGCGATCGGCATCTTCATGACGATGAAGCCGAAGCTCGCGGGCTACGGGATGGGCTACCTGATCTTCTTCAGCTTCCTCGCCGGCCCCGACAACATCACGCACTACGACCCGATGAGCTTCATGAACGATGCGCTCGCGCTGGTGCTGTCGATGCTCGTCTCGGCGATCGCGTTCGCGGTGCTGTTTCCGCCGACCGCGCCGTGGCTCAAGAAGCGGCTGTTCGCCGACCTGCGCCATCAGGTGGTCGCCGCGTGCCACGCACGGCTTGCCGGACTGCGCACGCGCTTCGAGAGCGGCGCGCGCGACCTGATGTATCAGGCGCACACGCTGTCGGCCGACCAGCCCGACGTGCAGCGCGACGCGCTGCGCTGGATGTTCGCGGTGCTGGAGACGGGCAACGCGGCGCTCGACCTGCGCACCGAGCTGGCGACGCTGCCGTCCGACCCGCGCTATGCGCCGACGACGCCGTGGCGACGCGCGATCGAGACGATGCGCACCGCGCTGTCCGCGCTGTTCCGCAAGCCGGACGCGGCGCGCTTCGACGCGACGCTCGACGCGGTCAACGCCGCGATCGACGCGACCCGGCAGACGCTCGATGCGTTCACGCCGTCGCGCGAGGAGCGCCATCGGCTGCAGCGCATCCTGAGTCATCTGCATTTCGTACGCACGGCGCTGCTCGATCCGGAATCGCCGCTCGAGCCGCTCAACCGCAACCGCCCTGTGCGTCCCCAACAAGGAGCCTCGTCATGATGCCGCGTGAAATCGCCATTCTCGATGCCTACATGCCCACGGTGGTCCTGATGTTCGTCCTGGGCGCGCTGGCGACCTGGGCCGTCGACCGCCTGCTCGCCTACACGGGCCTCTACCGTCTCGTCTGGCACCCGTCGCTGTTCCGCGCGTGCCTTCTCGTCTGCATTTGCGGCGGACTGAGTCTTGCCGTTTACCGTTGATTCCGAACCATCATGATTCTCAGAAAACTCTTCGGCTTCGTCGCGACCGCCGTCATCCTTCTCGTCGCGATCCTGATCGGGCGCTCGCTGTGGGTGCACTACATGGACGATCCCTGGACGCGCGACGGGCGCGTCCGTGCCGAGATCGTCAACGTCGCGCCGGACGTGTCGGGCGCGATCGTCGAACTGCCCGTGCATGACAACCAGCTCGTGAAAAAGGGCGACCTGATCATGCAGATCGACCCGTCGCACTACCAGATCGCGGTCGAGCAGGCGCAGGCGGCCGTCGCCGCCCGCCGCGCGGAACTGCAGATGCGCCGCGACGACGCGGCCCGCCGTGCCGACCTTGACGCGCTCGTCGTGTCGAAGGAAAACCGCGAGAACGCCGCGCACAGCGCATCGAGCGCCGACGCGCAGTACCAGCAGGCGATCGCCGCACTCGACGCCGCGAAGCTCAATCTCGAACGCACGCGCGTGGTCGCGCCGGTCGACGGCTACATCACGAACCTGCAGACGTTCAAAGGCAACTACGCGGTGGCCGGCCAGGCGAAGCTCGCGATCGTCGACAGCCATTCGTTCTGGGTCTACGGCTACTTCGAGGAAACCAAGCTGCCGCGCGTGAAGGTCGGCGCACCGGCCGAGATGCGGCTGATGAGCGGCGGCGTGATGAAGGGCCACGTCGAGAGCATTTCGCGCGGCATCTACGATCGCGACAACCCGCAAAGCCGCGACCTCGTCGCGGACGTGAATCCGACCTTCAACTGGGTGCGCCTCGCGCAGCGCGTGCCGGTGCGCATCCGCATCGACGAAGTGCCGGCCGACGTGGTGCTGTCGGCGGGCACGACCTGCACGGTCATCATCGATCCGGACAAGCAGAAAAAGTCGTGATGAAACGCTGGCCGGGCGGCGCCCCGCCCGGCCGCGTCATTCCCAGAAGAACCGGTAAGGCAGGAACGGCGACGGGCCGAGCCCGTATTCGCCGAGCATGTTGCGCAGCCGCATCGCGAAGCCGACGGCGCCGATCACGACCAGCGCGACGATCACGTGCCGGCGTCGGATCCCCGGCACGTGCTGCAGCGGCACGAACTGACAGCCCATCGCGAACAGCACGAGCCACTGGAAACGCAGCCCCGCATAGCTGATCCGCGCGAGCGCGAAGCTCGCGATCTCGCAGACGAACAAAAACACGAGCGTGCGCGGCATGCGCGCCAGCAGCACCCAGCCGGCAGCGAGCGTCAGCAACGCAAGCACGAGCGGCGCGCCGCCCGACATCTGCGCGGGCGGCGTGAACGCCGCATACAGGCCGACCTTCGCGAGCAGCGCGTCGTGATGCATCGCGAACAGCACGCCGCCGATCGCGACCGCCAGCCCCGCATAGCGCAGCATGCGCAACCGCCCGACCTGCAGCAGCACGACAAGCAGCGCCGCCGACACGTGCATCACGGTCGCCGCGGCCGCGAACGCGAACGACGCGCCGTGCCGCCTGCGCGCCCATGCGTCCGATGCGAGCTTCGCGACGCAGAACGCGACGCCGTAGCGCACGCCGCTCATCGCCATGTCGTAGAAGAACAACGGAAAGATCAGCGTGGCGAACACGCATGCGTCCTCGGCGCTCCGGCCGAACGCGGCGACGCACGCGACGACGACCAGCAGCGACAGGATCGCCAACGCGATGTGCGGATCGTGCCCGAGCCACGCGAGCGCGCGCACGAGCCAGACGAAACCCGGTTCGAGCGTGCGCGGCACGACCTTCAGGTTGCCGCTCCAGATGCCGGTAATGATGTCGAGGTAGATCGCCGTGTCGGTGCCCGTCCGGCCCCGCAGCACGGCGAACGCGGCGGCCGGCGCGATGCCCGCCGCGAGCCATCGCCACGCGGCCATGCGCGTGCGCATGCCGATGGCCGCGGACGCGAGCATCCACAGGTATCCCGTCAGGTAAATCGTCATCGTCATTGTTGTGACCCGCTCGGCGTGCGGTCGCACCGGAGTCGGTGCGCATGCGCCGCGGGTTCTGGCCCCCGCTATGTGGAGGCGCATTGTAAGGGATTGCGCGCGGGCCGACTGCCGGGTTTGTCACCGATCGACAGCAGCCCGCCAGCCTGCGCGTCGCGGGCGGGACGGCCCGCAACGGAGTGGGACGATGCGACGCTCAGGCCGCGATGCGAAAGCGTCCGACCAACAACTTGAGCGCCTGCGCCTGCTCGTCCAGCGCGTTCGCTGCGGCGGCCGCCTGTTCGACGAGCGCCGCGTTCTGCTGCGTGCCGGCATCCATCTGTGTGACGGCGCGGCCGATCTCGTCGATCCCCGCGCTCTGCTCGTCCGACGCCGCGGAAATTTCGCCGATGATGTCGGTCACGCGCTTGACCGCCCGCACCACGTCGTTCATCGTGCGGCCCGCATCGTGCGCGAGCGCTGCGCCGTTCGCGACGCGCTCGACCGACGCGCCGATCAGCCCACGGATCTCCTTCGCCGCGGTCGCCGCGCGCTGTGCGAGCAGCCGCACCTCGCCCGCGACCACCGAAAAACCGCGTCCCTGCTCACCCGCGCGCGCCGCCTCGACCGCGGCGTTCAACGCGAGAATGTTGGTCTGGAACGCGATCCCCTCGATCGTGCCGATGATGTCGCGAATGTTCTTCGCGCTGTCGTCGATCTCGCTCATCGTCGCGACCACGCGTCCGACGACTTCGCCGCCCGCCTCCGCGACCGCCGACGCATTGGCCGCGAGCGCGCTCGCCTGCCGCGCGTTCTCGGCGTTCTGCCGCACCGTCGAAGTGAGTTCCTCCATGCTGGCCGCGGTGCGCTCGAGCGCGACGGCCTGCTGCTCGGTGCGCCGCGACAAGTCGAGGTTGCCGGTCGAGATCTCGCCGGACGCGGCCGCGATCGCCTCGGCGCTGACGGCGATCTCGCCGACGGTCGCCGCCAGCCCGGTCTGCATGTCGGACAGCGCACGCACCATGCTGTCGCGGTCGTGCCGGGCGAGCGATATCGGCCGTGCGAGGTCGCCGCGCGCGATGTCGGCGGCGATCGCCTTCGCCTCCGCGGGCTCGCCGCCGAGCTGCGACGCGAGGCGGCGCACGACCCCTTCGGCAATCGCGATCGCCAGCACGATCAGCGCAGCCGTCATCGCCGCGATCATCGCGAACGACGACGAGAAGATCGTTGCGGACGCATCGAGCGTCGCCTTCGACTTCGCGCCGCGCGTCTTCACGAGCATCGCGACGAGTTTCTCGAGCTTGCCGGTTTCGACCAGCAGCGACACGTCCTGCGTGCCGACCTGCCAGTTCATCTGCGACAGGTCGAGCGGCTGCGCCTGCACGAGCGCGACGAAATCGCGCAAATGGCCGCTCCACGTGCCGACCGCCATCGAGAATGCGCGCAGTCGCGCGGAATCGTCCGCATCGGCCGGATCCGCGTATCGCTGCAGCGTCGCGAGCGCCTGGCCGATCGACGCGAGCCCCGCGCCGACCTCGGCGCCCAGGTCGTCGCGCTCCTTCGCGGTGGTGGCGGTCAGCAGCATCTTCTGCGCGCGGCTCGCGCGCAGCACCTCGGCGCGCACCTCCTCCGCCGCCCGGCTCGCGACGTGCCCCTGCTCGTAGACCGACGCAATCGATGCGTTCAGCCGGCTGATCTGCCACAGCGAAAACACGCCGATCGCGAGCGTGCCGGCCAGCAGGATCGCGAACGCGGCGCGCAACGTCGCCTTGACCGTCCACGGCCGGGATTCGCGCCGGGCTGCGCGCGCACGCCGTGCGGCTGGCCTGGCGGCTCCGTCGGATGCGGCGGCGGCCGCAACCGGCCGCGGATGCAATGAAGCTGCTTTCATCGATATATCCCCGTATTGATCATGCCGCCGGAAAGGTCGGTTCCGGCGGCCGGCATTCCCGCGCTGGCCCGCCATGCCGCGCGCCCTGCGCTCGCCCGGCTCGTGGCCGGTGCCGCATGTGATGTCATTGGTCCTTCTACGGCCGCCATCGGCGCGCCTTGAGTCCGGGCAAACACCGATTCGTCCCGCGCGACCGCCACGAAAGGCAGACGCGCCGCAGCGTTATACCTGGCCAAAAAACGGCGTCATGGCCGAATCGTCACAACAATGTCCGAATCGCGACAAAACTTGGCCTGACATTCTCGATACGCCACATTAGACTTCTTTGACGCAACAACGATTCGAACGCGCCGATCCCCATCAGAGCGCGTCCCGCCACCTCAACTCGCTCAGCTCACATGGAAACCAGCCTCGATACGGGCGCCGGCGCGACAGCCGCAGCCCAGCCGTCTGCCCCACCCGCTCCGCGTACCGTCTACCCCGTGCTCGGCGCGATCAGCTTCTCGCACATGCTCAACGACATGATCCAGTCGTTGATCCTCGCGATCTATCCGATGCTCAAGAGCCAGTTCGCGCTGTCGTTCGCGCAGATCGGCCTGATCACGCTGACCTACCAGATCACCGCGTCGCTGTTGCAGCCGCTCGTCGGCCTGTACACGGACAAGCGGCCGAAGCCGTATTCGCTGCCGGTCGGGATGGGCTTCACGCTCGCGGGGCTGCTGCTGATGTCGGCCGCGCAGAACTTCCCGACGCTGCTGGCGGCGGCGGCGCTGGTCGGCTGCGGCTCGTCGGTGTTCCATCCGGAATCGTCGCGCGTCGCGCGGATGGCATCGGGCGGCCAGCACGGGCTCGCGCAGTCGCTGTTCCAGGTCGGCGGCAACGCCGGCTCGGCACTCGGGCCGCTGCTCGCCGCGCTGGTGATCATTCCGCACGGCCAGCACAGCATCGCGTGGTTCTCGGCAGCCGCGCTCGTCGCGATGGTCGTCCTCACGCAGATCGGCCACTGGTACAAGAAGCATCCGTCGATGAAGAAAAAGGCCGCAGCGGCCGGCCATCCGACGTTGTCGCAGGGCCGCGTGCTCGCCGCGATCGGCGTGCTGGTGCTGCTGGTCTTCTCGAAGTACTTCTACCTCGCGAGCATCAACAGCTATTTCACGTTCTACCTGATCGACAAGTTCCACCTGTCGGTGCAGGCCGCGCAGATCCACCTGTTCGTGTTTCTCGCGGCAGTCGCGGCCGGCACGCTGATCGGCGGGCCGGTCGGCGACCGGATCGGCCGCAAGTACGTGATCTGGGTGTCGATCCTCGGTGTCGCGCCGTTCACGCTGCTGCTGCCGTACGCGAACCTGTTCTGGACGAGCGTGCTGAGCGTGATCATCGGCGTCGTGCTGGCGTCGGCGTTCGCCGCGATCCTCGTCTACGCGACGGAGCTGATGCCCGGCAAGGTCGGAATGGTCGCGGGCCTGTTCTTCGGCTTCGCGTTCGGCCTGGGCGGCGTGGGTGCCGCCGTGCTCGGCCAGCTCGCGGATGCGACGAGCATCACGTTCGTCTACAAGGTGTGCTCGTTCCTGCCGCTGATCGGCGTGCTGACGGTGTTCCTGCCGAACCTCGAAAGCAGCCGGCGCAAGAAGGCGTGACGAACCGGCCGCGGCATGTGTGCCGCGGCCGGTCGACCGATTCGAAGGGAAAGTACGACGGCGGCTTCAGGCCGCCGTCGTCGCATGCAGCGTCAGGAAACGCTTGAGGATGCCGGACGAATAGTTGCTCGCGATCGCCGACAGGAAGTGCGAGAACGACTGCGTCGCATGATCGTCGGCCGTATCGGAGATCGTGCGCACGATGGCGAACGGCACGTCGTGCTCGGCGCACACCTGCGCGATCGCCGCGCCTTCCATCTCGACCGCGAGCGCGTCCGGCAGCGCGTCGCGCAGCGCGACGACTTCCCGCTCGCTCGACACGAAGCGGTCGCCGCTGATGATCAGCCCGCCGTGCAGCGTCGCACCCGCCAGCCCGAAACGCTCGGCGAACCGCGCGCCCTCCTCGGCGACGAACAGCGTGCATGCGGCCTTCAGGCGAGCCGTCAGCGCCGCATCGGTCGCGAACCGCGTGATGCCGAGCAGCGGCACCTCGTAGCGCGGAAACAGCGGCGACGCATCGAGATCGTGCTGCAGCAGCAGATCGGCGACGACGACGTCGCCGACGCGCACCGTGCGCGACACGCCGCCGGCGACGCCGGTGAAGACGATGCCGGACACGCCGAACACGTGAATCAGCGCGCTGACCGTCGCGGCGGCCGCGACCTTGCCGACCCGCGCGAGCGTGACGACGCAGGCCGCGCCGTGCACGGTGCCGACGTGATAATCGCGGCGGCCGAGCGTGATCGTCTTCATCACGCCGTCGGCGCGCATCGCGACGATCAGGTCGCCGAGTTCCTCGGGCAGCGCGGCCAGAATGCCGAGCGGACGCGTCGATACCGTTTCAACCATGTCGATGCTCATCATTCCACCGCCTGCAGTTTGGCGACCGCCAGCGCGAGCCATTTCTCGCCGTGCCGTTTGAACTTCACTTGCGCCTTCGCATCGGCGCCGTTGCCTTCGAGCGCGGTGACCGTCCCCTCGCCGAACTTGGTATGGAATACCTGCTGGCCGATGCGGAAGCCGGTGTCGGCCGCGCGCTGCTTGTTCGCGAACGCCGGCAGCGACGCGGAGACCGCCGCATCGACGACCTGCTCGCGACTGCCGCCGCCCGGCCGCGCGAACCAGTCGCGCCCCCAGCCGGCGTTGTCCGAGCGGCCGCCCCAGCGCGAACCCGCCTCGACCTTCGGCGTGAGCCACTTCAGCACGTGCTCCGGCAATTCGTCGAAAAAGCGCGAGCGCACGTTGTAGCGCGTCTGGCCGTGCAGCATCCGGCTTTGCGCGAACGACAGGTAGAGCCGCTCCTTTGCGCGCGTGATCGCAACGTACATCAGCCGCCGCTCTTCCTCGAGACCGTCCGATTCGAGCACGCTGTTCTCGTGCGGGAACAGCCCTTCCTCGAGGCCGGTGATGAACACGGCCGAGAATTCGAGACCCTTCGCCGCGTGCACCGTCATCAGTTGCACCGCGTCCTGGCCAGCCTGCGCCTGGTTGTCGCCGGCTTCCAGCGACGCGTGCGACAGGAAGCCCGCGAGCGGCGTCATCGTGTCGGGGTTCTGCGCGGGGTCGCCGAGCGGCGCCGGATCGAGCACGTCGACCGTCGGATCGTCCGCGTCCACGCCGAGCTCCGGCGCCGCGATCGCGCCCGCGCGCAGCGGAATCGAGCGGGCCGGCGCATCGAGCCCGTAACCTTCCTCGCTGACGAACGCGGTGGCCGCGTTCACGAGTTCCTGCAAGTTCTCGAGGCGGTCCTGGCCTTCGCGCTCGCCCTGGTAGAAATCGGCGAGGCCACTCGCGCGCACGACGTATTCGACCGTCTCCGGCAGGCTCATCTGCTGCGTCTCGGCGCGCATCTTCGCGACGAGGTTCGCGAACGCGCCGAGGCTCGTGCCGGCCTTGCCGGTGACGTACGGAATCGCCGCGGCCATCGAGCAGTCGTACAGGCGCGCCGCGTCCGCGAGCTGCTCGATCGAGCGCGCGCCGATCCCGCGCGTCGGGAAATTCACGACTCGCACGAACGCGGTGTCGTCGTTCGGGTTGTCGATCAGGCGCAGGTACGCGAGCGCATGCTTCACTTCCTGGCGCTCGAAGAAGCGCAGACCGCCATACACGCGATACGGGATGCCCGACGTCATCAGCGTGTGCTCGATTGCACGCGACTGCGCGTTGCTGCGATACAGCACGGCAACCTCGCTGCGCGACATCCCGGTGTTGATCAGCGAGCGGATCTCCTCGACGATCCAGCCGGCCTCCTGCGCATCGGTGCTCGCCTCGTACACGCGTACGGGCTCGCCGTGGCCGGCGTCGGTGCGCAGGTTCTTGCCGAGGCGATGCGAGTTGTTCGAGATCAGCTGGTTCGCCGCGTCGAGGATGTTGCCGTGCGACCGGTAGTTCTGCTCGAGCTTGATCAGGTTGCGCACGCGGAATTCGTCTTCGAAGTCGCGCATGTTGCCGACGTTCGCACCGCGGAACGCGTAGATCGACTGGTCGTCGTCGCCCACCGCGAAGATCGCGTTCTCGCCGCCCGCGAGCATCTTGAGCCACGCGTACTGCAGCTTGTTGGTGTCCTGGAACTCGTCGACGAGAATGTGCTTGAAGCGCGCCTGGTAGTGCGCGCGCAGCGGCGCGTTGTACGCGAGCAGCTCGTAGCAGCGCAGCAGCAGCTCGGGGAAGTCGACGACACCCTCGCGCTGGCACTGCTGGTCGTACGCCTGGTAGAGCTCGACGAACTTGCGGTTGAAGTTGTCGGACGCGTCGACCTTGTCGGGACGCAGCCCCTGCTCCTTCGCGTTGTTGATGAAGTACTGGACGTTCTTCGGCGGATATTTTTCGTCGTCGACATTCGCCGCCTTCATCAGCCGCTTGATCGCCGACAACTGGTCGGCCGTGTCGAGGATCTGGAAGGTCTGCGGCAGGCCGGCGTCGCGCCAGTGCGTGCGCAGCATCCGGTTGCACAGCCCGTGGAACGTGCCGATCCACATGCCGCGCGTGTCGATCGGCATCATCGCCGACAGGCGCGCCATCATTTCGCGCGCGGCCTTGTTCGTGAAGGTGACGGCAAGCACGGTGGCCGGCGACGCGTAACCCTGCTGGATCAGCCACGCGATGCGCGTGATCAGCACGCGGGTCTTGCCGCTGCCCGCCCCCGCGAGGATCAGCGCCGGTTCGTTCGGCAGCGTGACGGCGGCGTATTGTTCAGGGTTCAGGTTGGCGAGCAGATCGGGCATGGAGCGGCAGCGGACGTGCGAGAAAAATGCGGACCCGCCATTATAAGTCGGCCGCGCGATGCCGTTTCCGATCCGTTCCGACGCCTGCCGTCGCCCGCGTTGGGGCGCCCCCGCGACCCGCCCGCCCGGGCAAGCGATGGCTGGCCGATGTGCATCCATTTATAATTGTCAGATTCGGCATCCAATTCACGCATTTTTCGGCAGATTTCCAACCATGAGCGACAGCACGCTTGCGAAGAGTTTCGAGCCCCACACCATCGAGTCCCAATGGGGGCCGGAGTGGGAAAAACGCGGCTATGCCGCACCGGCATTCGATCCGGCACGCCCCGATTTCGCGATCCAGCTGCCGCCGCCGAACGTCACCGGCACGTTGCACATGGGCCACGCGTTCAACCAGACGATCATGGACGGCCTCGCCCGTTACCATCGGATGCTCGGCGAGAACACGCTGTGGGTGCCCGGCACCGACCACGCGGGGATCGCGACCCAGATCGTCGTCGAGCGCCAGCTCGACGCACAGGGCGTATCGCGCCATGACCTCGGCCGCGAGAAGTTCGTCGAGCGCGTGTGGGAGTGGAAGCAGCAGTCCGGTTCGACGATCACCGGCCAAGTGCGTCGTCTCGGCGCGTCGACCGACTGGTCGCGCGAATATTTCACGATGGACGACAAGATGTCGGCCGCCGTGCACGACGTGTTCGTCACGCTCTACGAACAGGGCCTGATCTACCGCGGCAAGCGCCTCGTGAACTGGGATCCGGTGCTGCTCACCGCGGTGTCGGATCTCGAGGTCGCGAGCGAAGAGGAAAACGGCCACCTGTGGCACATCCGCTACCCGCTCGTCGACGGTTCGGGTTCACTGACCGTCGCGACCACGCGCCCGGAAACGATGCTCGGCGACGTCGCGCTGATGGTCCATCCGGAAGACGAGCGCTACGCGCACCTGATCGGCAAGCTCGTCACGCTGCCGCTGACGGGCCGCGAGATTCCGGTGATCGCCGACGACTACGTCGACCGCGAGTTCGGCACGGGCGTCGTGAAGGTCACGCCCGCGCACGACTTCAACGACTACCAGGTCGGCCTGCGCCACAACCTCGCGCCGATCGAGATCCTGACGCTCGACGCGAAGATCAACGACAACGGCCCCGAGCAGTATCGCGGCCTCGACCGCTTCGACGCGCGCAAAGCGATCGTCGCCGACCTCGATGCGGAGGGTTTCCTCGACTCCGTCAAGCCGCACAAGCTGATGGTGCCGCGCGGCGACCGCACCGGCGTCGTGATCGAGCCGATGCTGACCGACCAGTGGTTCGTCGCGATGACGAAGCCGGCACCGGAAGGCACGTTCAACCCGGGCAAGTCGATCACCGAAACGTCGCTCGACGTCGTGCGAAACGGCCAGATCAAGTTCGTGCCGGAAAACTGGACGACCACCTACTATCAATGGCTCGAGAACATCCAGGACTGGTGCATCTCGCGCCAGCTGTGGTGGGGGCACCAGATTCCCGCATGGTATGGCGAAAACGGCGAGGTGTTCGTCGCGCGCAACGAGGAAGAAGCGCGCGCCCAGGCCGCCGCGAAGGGCTATGCCGGCGCGCTGAAGCGCGACGAGGACGTGCTCGACACGTGGTTCTCGTCGGCGCTCGTGCCGTTCTCGTCGCTCGGCTGGCCGAACGACACGCCTGAACTGCAGCACTTCCTGCCGTCGTCGGTGCTCGTCACCGGCTTCGACATCATCTTCTTCTGGGTCGCCCGGATGGTGATGATGACGACGCACTTCACCGGCAAGGTGCCGTTCCACACCGTCTACGTGCACGGCCTCGTGCGCGACGCGGAAGGCCAGAAGATGTCGAAGAGCAAGGGCAACACGCTCGACCCGATCGACATCGTCGACGGCATCGACCTCGAAACGCTGGTCGCGAAGCGCACGACGGGCCTGATGAACCCGAAGCAGGCCGCCACCATCGAGAAGAAGACGCGCAAGGAATTCCCGGACGGCATCGCCGCGTTCGGCACCGACGCGCTGCGCTTCACGATGGCGTCGATGGCGACGCTCGGCCGCAACGTGAACTTCGACCTCGCGCGCTGCGAAGGCTATCGCAACTTCTGCAACAAGCTGTGGAACGCGACGCGCTTCGTGCTGATGAACTGCGAAGGCCACGACTGCGGCGCCGACAAGCCGGAAGTGTGCGGCGCGGGCGACTGCGGCCCCGGCGGCTACCTCGACTTCTCGGCGGCCGACCGCTGGATCGTGTCGCTCCTGCAGCGCACCGAGGCCGACATCGCGAAGGGCTTCGCCGATTACCGCTTCGACAACATCGCCACCAGCATCTACAAGTTCGTGTGGGACGAGTACTGCGACTGGTACCTCGAACTCGCGAAGGTGCAGATCCAGAACGGCACGCCGGAACAGCAGCGCGCGACGCGTCGCACGCTGCTGCGCGTGCTGGAAACGGTGCTGCGTCTCGCGCACCCGATCATCCCGTTCATCACCGAAGCGCTCTGGCAGAAGGTCGCGCCGCTCGCCGGCCGTTATCCGCAAGGCAAGGCCGAAGGCGAAGCGTCGCTGATGATGCAGGCGTATCCGGTCGCGAACCTGCAGAAGATCGACGAGGCGTCGGAGCAATGGGCGGCCGACCTGAAGGCGATCGTCGACGCGTGCCGCAACCTGCGCGGCGAGATGAACCTGTCGCCGGCGACCAAGGTGCCGCTGCTCGCGGCCGGCGACGCCGAGCGCCTGCGCTCGTTCGCGCCGTACGTCCAGGCCCTCGCCCGCCTGTCGGAAGTGCAGATCCTGGCCGACGAAGCGACGCTCGACCAGGCCGCGCACGGCGCGCCGATCGCGATCGTGGGCCCGAACAAGCTGGTACTGAAAGTGGAAATCGACGTCGCGGCCGAACGCGAGCGCCTGTCGAAGGAAATCGCGCGCCTGACGGGCGAAATCGCGAAGTGCAACGCGAAGCTCGGCAACGAGGCGTTCGTCGCGAAAGCGCCGCCGGCCGTGGTCGAACAGGAGCAGAAGCGTGTCGCCGAATTCCAGAGCACGCTGGAAAAACTGCGCGCTCAGCTCGATCGGTTGCCTGCGTAACAAACGGTAAGGTCGTTTGCGTTCACTATAATCGGAACGTGAACATAAGACTGTCTGACAAGTCGATTACAGGAATAAAGGTTCGATCATGTTGAAAGTCACCAAGGCGGTATTCCCCGTTGCCGGTCTCGGCACGCGGTTCCTCCCGGCAACGAAGGCGAGCCCGAAGGAAATGCTGCCCGTCGTCGACAAGCCGCTGATCCAGTACGCCGTCGAGGAAGCAATCGCCGCGGGCATCACGGAGATGATCTTCGTGACCGGGCGCAGCAAGCGCGCGATCGAGGACCACTTCGACAAGTCGTACGAAGTCGAGGCCGAACTCGAGGCGCGCGGCAAGGAGAAACTGCTCGAGCTCGTGCGCAGCATCAAGCCGAGCCATGTCGACTGCTTCTACGTGCGCCAGCCGGAAGCGCTCGGCCTTGGCCATGCGGTGCTGTGCGCGGAGAAGCTCGTCGCCGACAACCCGTTCGCGGTGATCCTCGCCGACGACCTGCTCGACGGCAACCCGCCCGTGATGAAGCAGATGGTCGACGTGTTCGACCACTATCACAGCTCGGTGATCGGCGTGGAGGAGATCCCGCCGTCGGAGACGAAGTCGTACGGCATCGTCGACGGCAAGGAGTGGGAAGAATCGATCGTCAAGATGTCGGCGATCGTCGAGAAGCCGGCACCGGAAGTCGCGCCGTCGAACCTCGGCGTGGTCGGCCGATACATCCTGAAGCCGCGGATCTTCGAACATCTGCGCGCGCTGAAGCCTGGCGCGGGCGGCGAGCTACAGCTCACCGACGCGATCCAGGCGCTGCTCGCCGACGAACAGGTGCTGGCCTACAAGTATCAGGGCACGCGCTACGACTGCGGCAGCAAGCTCGGCTACCTGAAGGCGACGGTCGAGTTCGCGCTGCGCCACCCGGAAGTCGGCGCCGAGTTCGACGCGTATCTGCGCGCGCGCGGCAACGGGCAACCGGCTGCCTGAACGCGGCACGGGCCGGCCTCGCCTGCGCGGCGGCCCGCCCTCACCTCACGGCCGGCGCGTCAGCGCGCGGCGGCCGACTTCACCGAGACGACGCCCGGCATCGCGCCCGCGTCGTCTTTTTTCGTCTTCACGAGCCAGCCGTCGCCCTGCTCGAACGGCAGCTTCGCGAGCGCGCTCTTCACGAGCGTCGGCGCGGCCTGCTGCGTGCCCGCATCGCGGTCGCGCATCGACGCCGACACGCGATAGACGTCGGCGCCCGACTTCGCGTCGACGAAACGCAGCGTCAGCACGTGGCGATACACGCTGCCCGCGAACGGCAGCGCGAACGGCGCCGGCCCGTCGACGGTCACGCACGCGCTGCTTGCCGCGCCGCACTGGTCGGCCGTCGCCGCGACCGACGCCGGCTGCGTCGCGTACGCGATCGACAGCCGGTAGCGCGCGGCCTGGCCAGGCTGCGCGTCGAAGCCGCGGTGCGCGAGCTCGTCGCGCACGAGCGTCTCGATCTGCCGGTATTCGGCATCGTCGGCCTGAGCGGCCGTGCGAACGAGCTCGTAGTCGTGCGAACCGGACTCGAACGCGTTCGGCTGCCCGAGCGCGCTCACGCCGGTCGTGACGCCGGCGCAACCCGTCAACAGCGCCACCGCGAGCGCGGTCGCTGCCCATTCCTTTCTCATGACTTCCCCCAAATGCCTGCCGTCGTGCCCGGCCCTGTCAGGCGGACGGCTCGTCGATCGCGGGCAGCGACACCGTCACCGCGGTGCCGACACCCACTTCGCTGTCGACCGTCACGCTGCCGCCGTGGCGCGTGACGACCGTCTTCACGAATGCCATGCCGAGCCCCGAGCCCGAGATTTCGGGCCGCTCGCCCGCATGGAATCGCTTGAAACGCTCGAACAGATGCCGCTGATCTTCCGGCGCGATGCCGTACCCCTGATCGCGAATCGTACAGAACATCCGCTTCGATGCATGCTCGACCGTCAGCGTACACGTGATCACCGTGTCGGACGGACTGTATTTGACCGCATTGTTCAGCAGGTTGACGAACGCACGCGTGATCAGCGAGCGGTCGGCACGCGCCCAGCACATGTCGGCGCCGACGTCGGTCTCGATGCGGATGCGCTTCGCCTGCGCCTGCGGCCACACTTCGTCGCTCGCGTCGATCAGCACGTCGACGAGGCTGGTCGGTTCGAGCTGGTACGCCTGCGACTCCGCGCGCGCCAGCTGCACGAACTCGTCGGCGAGCGACAGCGCACGGTGCGCATACCGCTCGATCCGCGCGAGCAGCCCGCGCATCGCGTCGGTTTCGACGCGATCGCGCTCGATCTCGACGAGCGCGAGGATCGACGACTGCGGCGAGCGCATGTCGTGCGACAGCAGGTGCAGCGCCTCCTCGCGCTGCCGCTCGGCCGCATGCAGCTCGGTTACGTCGACGAGGCCGGCGATCCAGCCCGTCACATGGCCCTGCGCATTCGTACACGGGGCGTAGCGTAACAGATGGTCGAGCCCGTCGCGATCGCGCACCTCGATGCCGCGCGCCATCGCTTCGTCTTCGGCCCCGAGCGTCGGGTCGAGCGCGGCCGGCCAGTGTTCGCGGATCGTGACGTCGTGTTCGGCGTTGCCGTCGACGGTCTTCATGAAGGTCAACTCGCCGAGCGCGGCGCGCAGCGGCCGCCCTTCCGGCAGCGGCAGCGCGAGGCGCGCCCCATAGCGCTTCGCCGCATGGTTCGCGATCAGCACGGTCCCGGCCAGGTCGGTGACGAAGATCGGCTCCGGCATGCTGTCGAGGCTGTCCCACACGAAGCGCTTCATGTCCTGCACGCGTTGCGCGGCCTGCGCCATCAGCGCTATCTGCCGTTCGAGCACGTCGCCGCCGACGCTGCGCGTGCGCGGCGCCTCGGGCAGCAGGTGCGGCTCGTCGGCCAGCCGCTGCAGCTCACGGCGCAGGTGCGACATCGTCATTTCCAGGCGCCGCCAGTTCCAGATCGGGTAGACGGCGATCAGCCCGAAGATCGCCGGCGCGGGCGACAGCCACACGCGCGCCTCGAACAGCAGCGCCAGGCTCGCGACGACGGAGAGCGCGGCCAGGCTCAGCGTCAGCAGCAGCGCGCGCCACGGCGACAGCATCAGGAAACCGCCCAGCAGCACGGCGAGCGGCAGCAGCGATGCGGCGAAGAGCCAGTCGCGAGGCGCGGGCAGGATCGCGCTGCCGGTGGCCAGCATGTCGAGGACGTTCGCATGAATGTACACGCCGGCGAGCGGGCCGAAGTCCCCCGACACCGGGGTCGCGAAGCGATCGAAGAGGCCCGATGCGGTCACGCCGACGACGACGATCTTGCCGCGCAGCGCGTCGGGTTTCACGCGCCCTTCGAGCACGTCGTCGAACGACACCGTCGGATAGGCGGGCGTATTGCGGCTGAACGGGATCAGGTAGCGGCCCTCGCCGTTCGCGTCGCGCGACAGGTCGTGCGCATTCGCGCCGGGCACACCGCCGACCGGATGCAGCCGGCCGGCCTGGATCGCACGATAGACGGGCACCATCAGTTGCGGCCAGCGCACGCGTCCGTCGCTTTCGAACAGCGCGACGCTGCGCACGATGCCGTCGGGATCGACTTCGAGATTGATGTGGCCGAGCCCCATCGTGCGTGCCGAGAGCTCCGCCACCGGCGGATCGACGGTGCGCGTGCCGTCCGCCTGCTCCGGGCTCAGCAAGACGGGCAGGAAGGTCGGCACACGGGTCATTGCGTCCGCGAACGCGCGATCCTCCGGCGACTGCTCGGTAAACAGCACGTCGTAGACGACCGCGGCCGGCTGCGCACGCGCCAGCGTGTCGAGCAGCTGCGCATGCACGCTGCGCGGCCACGGCCAGCGGCCGAGTGCGGACACGCTCTGGTTGTCGATGTCGACGACGACGACATCGGGTGACAACGGCAGGCTGCGCAGCATCAGCAGCCGGTCGTAGATGAGCCCGTCGACGCTCGACGAGAACCGGCCGAACGCGCATGCGAGGATCACCGCGATCCCGAGGCAGCCGATCGCGATCCACTCGATGAGGAAGCGGCGGCCGAGGCGCCGCCGCGGGGAAACGGAGTCGGTTTTCATGCACCGCGGGTCAGCGCGACAACGTGAACGCGCTGACCGGACTCGTCTTCTGATAGAACTTGCCGCCTTCGAACTCCTCGACCGTCACCGCCCAGTAGTAGTCGCCGGGCGGCAGGTGCGCGACCGTGATCCTGTGCGCCTGCAGGCCCATCTGGTCGACGACCGGCGCGCTCAGGTCCTTCGAGCGCGACAGCACGAACCGATAACGCGCATCGTTGCTCGCGCCATTCGGCGACCAGCGGAACTCATAGCCGTTCGGGCCGGGCGACGCGGTCGCGTCGAGCCCCATCAGGCGCCGCTCGAACGCGTAAATGTGCGGCATGCCCTCGAGGCCGTTGTCGTCGATCGCGGCAATCCGGACGAAGTACGTACCGTTCGGCACCTCGCGGAACACCGCGCGCGACGAGACGGTGCGCGTTTCGCTGAACAGCTCCAGCATGCCCGCGTCGCGCGCGAGTTGCAGGTGATAGGCGTGCGCATGCTCGAGCGGCGCGATGTCGAACGTGAGGTCGGGCTCGTCCTGCACCTTGTCGGGATGCGTGAGCGCGGGCGCCGACAGCAGCTGCACCGGTGCGCCGACCGCGCCGGACGACGTCGAGACGCTGCCGAAGTTCGCATGCACGAGCGTCGGATCGGCCGACTGCTGCTTGCCCGCGACGCCGACGGTGCCGTCGAGCACCTCGACGCGCGTCGCCGCGTTGCCGGCGGCGTCGTAGTTCACGCGGAAGCGCGTGCCGCGCACACCGGCCACGACCGACGGCGAGCGGATCTGGAAGCGGTCGTCGCGTTTCTTCAGGTGCGTGACCTCGCTGTCGACCGAGCCGCGCGTGAGTTCGAATTCGCGATCGAGCGTGCCGGTCAGCACGGTGCGGCGCAAGGTCTTCAGGTTGAGCTGACTGTCGGGCGGCAGGCTCATGTGCGTGCCGTCGGCCAGTTCGAGCGTCAGGAAGCCGTTCGCGCCGGTGCGCACGCGGTCGCCCTCGGTGAGCGTCGCATCGCTCACGAGCGGCGCGTATGCGTCGCCGGACGCGCGCTCGGCCGTGCCCTGCACCGCGACGACGCGCGCGGTCAGCTTTTCCTTGCGCAGACGCGCGACGGGCAGCTTCAGCGCGATGCCCGGCTGCAGGCGCTTCGGCGCGGGCACGCCGTTGATCTGCTGCAACAGCTGCCAGTCGTCCGAGCCCTGCAAGTAGCGCGCGGCGACGTCGTACAACGTGTCGCCGGCCTGCGTGCGGTAGACGACCGTCTTGCCCACGGCAGCAGGCGGCTGCGCGACGGCCTGCTGTGCCGCGAACGCGAACGCGACCGCGCACGCCGCATGCAGTGCCACCGCGCGCAAGCGCGCCGTGCGCTGCGTGATTCGCTGGGTCACTCCGGTTCTCCCTGGCCGACCCGCTCGAGCCGGTAGCCGTAGCCGTAGATCGGCGCGAGGCGATAGCCGTTTTCCGGCCGCAGGCCGAGCTTCGTCCGCAGCATCGAGATGTGCGTGTCCATCGTGCGCGACGGAATGTCGGTCGCCTGCTTCCACACGAGATCGAGAATATGCGCGCGCGACAGCGGTCGGTCGAGGTGCTGGAACAGCAGCAGCGCGAGCTCGAATTCCTTCTGCGTGAGACTCACGGCCTTGTCGCCGACGTACGCCTGCTTCAGGTTCACGTCGAAGCGGAACTGGTCGAACTCGCGAACGGTCGCCTCAGCGTTGACCGGATACGCGCGGCGCAGCAGCGAGCCGATGCGCGCGCGCAGGATCGGGCCCGACACGGGCTTGACCACGTAATCGTCGGCGCCGGCGTTGAGGATCTGCGTGATCCCCGCCTCGTCGTCGCGGCTCGTCATGAAGATGATCGGCAGGCTGTGCTCGGTCTGGTTCGCACGCACCCACTTGAGCACTTCCTCGCCGGACATGTCCGGCACGTTCCAGTCGAGCACGAGCAGATCGAACGTCTCGCGCTGCAGACGCTTCTTCAGGGCCTTGCCTTCCTTGAACGCATAGCATGTGTGGCCAGCGGCCGTCAGCGTTTGACTGACGAAATCCGTCTGGGCCGGATCGTCATCCAGTACAGCAATTCTCATAGCACCCCGCAAATCGAAAACGATTCGTCCAGTTCAGCTCCCCGCGCTCACCCCGCGCAGCACGCGCGCGGCCTTTGACACCGGCCGGCGAGCCGTCGTTTGCCGAGCGCGCAACCTGCGCGGCACGGCCGCCCCGGGGAAATATCTCAAAAACGGGGCACGGACGAACCGGCGATTTCATCATAGTAGTATGAAATTCGCCAAGAAATTGCGCGGACTACGGTCCTTTATTCGAATAATCCTTCCCGTCGCGCGATTGCGCGCCTAGTCGGGGCCCGCCTTGCCGGCCTTCGGCTCGGCCAGATCGTCTGTCGACAGGCGCCGCAGCCGCGCGACCGGGAACGCCTCCGGCAGCCCCAGCATCCGCTCCAACTGGCCGCGCACGCGCTCCCACGCCGGCGCCGCGTAGTCGGGCTGGCTCGCCGCCCACGTCTGCGCGAGATCGAACACGCGCTCGATCGTTGCGCCGCAATACGTGAGGCCCGCGCCGTCGTCCTGCGCGGCGCCGCGCAGCCGTTCGTCGAGCGATTCGGCCAGCCACGGCATCTCGGCCGCCGCCGAATCGGCATATGCCTCCAGCGCGGCACGCGCGTGGCGATCCCGTTGCGGGTCGAGCTCGATCCGGCTCAACCCCGCCGCGCGTGCGGGCGCGACGCATTCCGCTGCGGACGGATTTCGAATGGTCCCTGGTCTGAAGGACATGTCCTCTCCCCGTTTGTACGACGGTAGCGTCAGGCATGGCCCCCGTGCCAGCCTCGTATGACGTACCGTGGCCGGCGCATCCATCCGAGACGGACGACCGGCCGGGTCAGTATACGTAGCCGACCGTGCGACGAGGTTTAAGAATTGTCAGAGGTGTCAGAGGAGCGCTTTCCAATGGAACAGGAGCCTGGACGAGGGTCTGCACTGGCTCTTGCGTAGCGCTTTCGGCGCGTTTCCAATGCAAAAGAGCCTGTTGTTGGCCCGACACGCGCGAGTTGACCGACACCG